>JASHSO010000367.1 GCA_030038715.1 Streptosporangiaceae bacterium | reverse complement strand
CGCCGGCGGCAAGTTCGGCGGCGGGTCCTACACCGCCTCCGGCGGCCTGCACGGCGTCGGTGCTTCGGTGGTGAATGCGCTTTCGGCCCGTCTCGACATCTGTGTGGAGAAGTCAGGGCATGAATGGATGGCCAGCTTCCGGCGGGGCGTGCCTGGGGTGTTCGACGGCGAGGGACCCGATGCTGCCTTCCGCGCGGGCTCGGGAATGAGCATGGGCGGCAGGGTCGCCAGGACAGCTTCAGGGACAATGACCAGGTTCTGGCCGGACCGGCAGATCTTCGTGCCGGGTGCCGACTGGGACTTCGGCTGGCTGGTCCAGCAGGCCAGGCAGACCGCCTACCTCGTGCCGGGTTTGCGGATCAAGGTGGCGGACGAGCGCATGCAGGCTGCGGACGGCTCACCTGCCGATGACGGGCCGACCGGGGAGGCGACGGCAGCGCAGGCGGGGGCGGGGCGATCGGCCGAGTTTTCCTTCGCCGGGGGCATCAGTGAGTTCTGCGCGCACATGTCACCCGGGGAGCCGGTCACCGAGGTCGTGCGGCTGACCGGGTCGGACAGGTTCACCGAGACCGTGCCGGTGCTCGATGATCAGGGCCACCTGACTCCGACCGAAGTGGAGCGACAGCTCGACGTTGACGTGGCGCTGCGCTGGGACAGCGGTTACGACACCACGGTGCGATCGTTCGTGAACGTGATTTCCACCGCCAAGGGCGGCACGCACGTGGTCGGGTTCGAGCGCGCGATCGTCAGGGTCCTGAACGAGCAGCTGCGAGCCGTCAGGCTGCTGAAAGCGGGCGACGACCCGGTCATCAAGGAAGACGTGCTCGAAGGCCTGACCGCGGTGATCTCTGTCCGGGTTCCCGAGCCGCAGTTCGAGGGGCAGACCAAGGAGGTACTCGGCACCCCGGCTGCCTCGAAAGTCGTGAACCAGGTGGTCTCGGCCGAGCTCAGGAAGTTCCTCGAAGGTCGGATTCGCGGTAGCAAGCAGCAAGCGAGGGCGGTCCTGGAGAAGGTTGCCTCCGCCGCCAGGACCAGGATCGCCGCGCGCGAGCACCGGGAGAACCAGCGGCGCAGGTCCCTAATCGCCAACTCGGCGCTGCCGGCCAAGCTGGTCGACTGCAGGTCGGCCGACGACCGGAGCGAGCTGTTCATCGTGGAGGGCGACTCGGCCCTCGGCACCGCCAAGAACGCCAGGAACTCCGAGTTCCAGGCCCTGCTTCCGATTCGCGGCAAGATCCTCAACGTGCAGAAGGCCTCGCTCGCCGACATGCTGAAGAACGCCGAGTGCGCGGCCATCATTCAGGTGCTGGGCGCCGGCTCCGGCCAGGCGTTCGACCTAGACTCGGCCCGGTATCAGCGAGTGATCTTCATGGCCGACGCCGACGTCGACGGTGCGCACATCAGGACCCTGCTGCTCACGCTGTTCCACCGGTACATGCGGCCGATGGTGGCGGCCGACCGCGTGTTCGCGGCGGTGCCGCCGCTACACAGGATCGAGCTGACCAGCCCGCGCAAGGGCCAGGCGAAGTACTTGTACACCTACAGCGACGCCGAACTGCACCGCACGCTGCTCGAGCTGGACCGCAAGGGGCAGCGGTTCAAAGAGCCGCCGCAGCGCTACAAGGGCCTCGGCGAGATGGACGCGCAGCAGCTTGCCGAGACCACCATGGATCCGCGGCATCGCGTACTCCGCCGGATAAGAATCGAGGACTCGGCCGCCGCGGCGACCATGTTCGACCTGCTGATGGGCAGCCAGGTAGAGCCGCGCCGCGACTTCATCGTCCGCGGCGCCGCCGAGCTCGACCCCTCGCGCATCGACACCTGAGGCGCCCGAGAACCAGTTGACGTCCAGACCGTTGCACCGATCGGCGGGTGCCGTGCCGCCTCAGGCGGCACGGCACCCGCCGATTCGGGCCCGGTTACGAGCCGCTCGAACTACCCATGTGTAGGCAGTGGTGTGTGCCGTTCGGCGCCGAACTCGATCCGGTGGACGGCGACGTGGAGTTCGACGACGATGTTGACGTCGTCGATGCCTGGTTGGTCGAGGTCGTACTCGCCGTCCCGCCGCCGCTGGTTGCGGCGAGCGCTACGCCGGTCGCCCCTGCGCCAAGCCCGCCTGCGATCGCCGCGGTGATGATCAGCCGCCGGACCCTGGCTCCCGTTCTGGAAACCATCAGCCTCCTCCTTCTCGGCGAGCCGCCGATGGCTCGCCGTCAGGAAGCAGCATGCGCGGCGGGCCTGGCCGCTGCCCGAACGCTGATTCTGCGTCCCGTCTGGCCTCCTCAGCGGGCCGCATCCGGCGTGGCTCAGACCGACGGCACCGTGCCGCCGACCGCGGCGAGCGGCTGGCGGATCCGCTCGCCCGAGCCATCCCGGCGGCCGACCGGAGGTGGCAGCTCGACGGGGGAGCCAGCCGCGGTGGCCCCGCGAGCGGGCGCTGGGCCGGCCCAGGCCAGCACCAGGACGTCTTCTCCCTTGAGGAAGCGATGGCAGCGCACTCCGCTGGTTGCCCGGCCCTTCGCGGGGAA
Source organism: Streptosporangiaceae bacterium (assembly GCA_030038715.1). Taxonomy (GTDB): domain Bacteria; phylum Actinomycetota; class Actinomycetes; order Streptosporangiales; family Streptosporangiaceae; genus JAJYUU01. The sequence goes on along the minus strand of JASHSO010000367.1, from coordinate 3,710 downwards.
CTCCGCGAACGGCGTTACCTTCACCGACGCGGCGGTCGTCCCCGGCAAATGGCCTGCGCTGCCGGCGACTGTCACCACGACGGGCCCGTCGGGCTGCCCCGCTTGCGGGTCTACCGCGCCGAACCAGACCACGCCGGCCCGCGCGGAGAGCCTGATGCCGGCCATCCCGGCAGCCGCCCGGCCCTGCGGCCGGACCGAGGATGCCGGGAACCGTAGCAGCTGGGAGTCGCTGGTGATGAACGTGAGCTCGCAGTCCTCGCGGGCGAGCTGCACCGCTCCCACGACCCGGTCGCCCTCCCTGAGGGAGATCACGTCAAAATCCGCGGCGTTCTGTGGGTAGTCCGGCGTTACCCGCTTCACCACGCCCATCGCGGTGCCGAGCGCCAGGCCGGCACCGGCGGCGTCGGCCGCGACCAGCGCTACCACGGTCTCGCCCGGTGCCAGAGCGACGAACTCGCTGACTGGTGCGCCTCCTGACAGCGCCGGGGAGTGTGCGCTCGGCGGCAGCGCGGGCAACTCCAGTACGCCGAGCCGGTGCAGCCGCCCGGCCGAGGTCAGTACTCCGATGGTCCCGCGCGTCGTCGACGTTACGGCCGAGGTCAGGACGTCGTGCGCGGCGCGCGGCCCGTCGCCGGGCGACCCGGCGGAGCGCCGGGCTGGCGGTTCGCCCCGTTCCGCTGCGTCGTCATCGTCGTCAAGGGGCAGGGTTTCCTGCGACGCCGGCGGGCGCGCCGCGGTACGAGCCAGCAGGCCTGCCGAGGACAGCAGGACCGTGCACGGCTCGTCGGAGACTTCCATCGGGACTGCGGCAGTGCGGGTCGCGCCGCTGCCTTCCAGTAGCACCGTGCGCCGCGGAGTGGCGAACTTCTCGCTGACGGCGGCCAGCTCGGACGAGACGAGCTCGCGCAGCCGCTGCTCGGAATCCAGGACAGCGGTCAGTTCCGCGATCTCCGCCTGGAGCGTGTCGCGTTCCCGCTCGAGTTCCAGCCTGTCGTAGCGAGTCAGCCTGCGTAGCGGCGTGTCCAGGATGTACTGCGCCTGAAGCTGCGATAGGTCGAAGACTGCCATCAGCCGCTCTCTCGCCGCGGCCGCGTCGTCGCTCGAGCGGATGACCTGGATGACCTCGTCGATGTTGAGCAGCGCGACGATCAGGCCGTCGACCAGGTGCAGCCGCTCGGCGCGCTTTGCCCGGCGGAACGCGGTTCGGCGGCGCACCACGTCGATCCGGTGGTCAGCGTAGATCTGCAGCAGCTCGCGCAGCCCGAGTACCCGTGGCTGGCCGTCCACTAGGGCCACGTTGTTGATGCCGAACGTGTCCTCCATCGGAGTCAGCCGGTAGAGCTCGTCGAGCACCGCCTCGGGGACGAAGCCGGGTCGCACCTCGATGACCAGGCGCAGGCCGTGCCGCATGTCGGTGAGGTCCTTGAGGTCAGCGATCCCGTTCAGCTTCCTGGACTGGACCAGATCCTTGATCCGGGCGATGACCCGCTCGGCGCCGACGCCGTAGGGCAGTTCGGTGACAACGATCCCGGTCCGCCGCGGGGTGACCTTCTCGACCCGCGCAGTGGCCCGGGTGCGAAACGTGCCGCGCCCGGTCTCGTACGCCTCCCTGATGCCGTCCAGGCCGACGATCTTGCCACCGGTAGGCAGGTCGGGCCCCGGCACGAACCGCATCAGCGTCTCAAGGTTGGCATCCTCGTGCGCGATCAGGTGTCTGGCGGCCGCGATGACTTCGCCCAGGTTGTGCGGTGCCATGTTCGTGGCCATCCCGACGGCGATCCCGGTCGTGCCGTTGACCAGCAGGTTCGGGAATGCGGTCGGGAGGACCTCCGGTTGAGTCGCCGTGCCGTCGTAGTTCGGGATGAAGTCGACGGTGTCCTCGTCCAGCGAATCGGTCATCTCCAGCGCCGTAGCGGCCAGCCGTGCCTCGGTGTACCGGTAGGCGGCCGGGCCGTCGTCGGGCGAGCCGAAGTTGCCGTGCCCGTCGATCAGCGGCAGCCGCATCGCCCACGGCTGGTGCATGCGCACGAGCGCGTCGTAGATGGCGCCGTCGCCGTGCGGATGCAGTCGGCCCATCACCGCACCGACCACCTGTGCGCACTTGACGTGCGGCCGGTCAGGCCGCAGCCCCATCTCGCTCATCTGGTACAGGATCCGGCGTTGCACTGGCTTGAGGCCGTCCCTGGCGTCGGGGAGCGCGCGTTGGTAGATCACGGAGTACGCGTACTCGAGGTAGCTGCCCCGCATCTCGTCGGTGACATCGATGTCGACGATGTTCTCCTCGAACTCTTCGTCGGTAGGGACGCCGTTATCGCCGGCTGGTCCGCGCCCGCGCCCGCCGCGGCCGGTTGCTGTCGTGGTACGTCTGGCCATGACCGTCATTGTGCCGCCCCGGCCTGCCGGCTGCCGCGTGCCGCACGGCGCGGCGCGTCATCGGCACGCGCAAACCGGCACAGCGCTTCGCCTCGTGCAACTCACCCTCGGCGCGGGCCGAAGCGCTAGGTCGCCGAGAAGCCACCGTCCACGTGAATCATCTGGCCGGTGACGTAGTCACTTGCCCGGCTAGCCAGAAAGACTGCGGCGCCGGCGAAGTCCTCGGGAACGCCGTTGCGGCCGACCATGGTCCGTGCGGCCAGCGCCGCGACGCGGACAGGATCCGCGGCCGCCGCGGCGGTCAGCGGAGTAATCACGAAACCGGGGCAGATGGCGTTGCAGCACAGGCCATGGGAGGCCCAGGCCTCGGACTGCGACCTGGTCAGCGACGCCAGGCCGCCCTTGGCCGCACCGTAGCCGCCGCTGCGGCCAAACGCGCGTTCCGCCTGCTGGGAGGTGACGTTGATGATCCTGCCCCAGCCGCGGGCCGCCATCTGCGGGCCGAACCGCTGGCCGAGCAGGAACGGCGCGGTCAGGTTGACAGCGAGCAGCTCGTCCCACTGCTCAGCCGTCAGCTCGGCCAGCGGCGGGCGCAAGTTCAGCCCCGCGCAGTTCACCAGGATGTCCGGCGGGCCGACCAGCTCCTGTGCCGCGTCTGCGGCACCGTGCACGGCGGCCCGGTCGCCGAGATCCGCAGCGACGTGCGCCGCCTTGCACCCGGCCGCCTCCAGGTCGGCCACCGCCTGCCGCAGGCGACCGGGGTTCCGGGCGACAACCACCACAGTCGCGCCGGCCCGGCCGAGGGCTAGCGCGATACCACGGCCGATGCCGGAACTACCGCCGGTCACGACCGCTACCTGGCCACGCAGCGAGAAGAGGTCATCGAGATAGGAGGTCACGGCACGGCCACCAGAGTGCTGTCCTGCTGTCGAGTGTCGCCGCCGTCGGTCACGGCAGGGGCCACCAGCGTATTCCCCGCTTAGCGCGCCGTCGCCAGCGGACGACCGCCGCCTGCCGGGTTTCGCTGGCGGCTGAGCGCAGCCACTCCGCCGATGACCGACAATGGCATCAGGAGGACGGCAGTGAACAGCTCGGTCGCGGTTGAGGCGCTGGCGGTTGCGGTTTCCGCTGGTGTGCCCGTGCTGCTGTGGGGCAGCCCGGGAACTGGCAAGACGTCCGCAGTGGTCGCGCTGGCCGAGGGGTTGGATTGGCCAGTCGAAGTGGTAATCGGCTCGATCAGGGAGCCGTCCGACTTCGCCGGGCTGCCAGTAGTGATCGACGGCGCTGTGCATCTTGCGCCGCCGGGGTGGGCGCAGCGGCTGTGCGCCGCCGAGCGC
>JASHSO010000366.1 GCA_030038715.1 Streptosporangiaceae bacterium | reverse complement strand
GGCCGCCGAGCTCGCGGAGTACGACCCCGAGGCGCTGGCTGCGGTGTTCGCGCAACGGCCGGCCCTGCACCGCTTTCCGCGCGCGATGGCAGGCCGGACGCAGGAGCTGGCCAGGGTCATCGCCACCGATTATCACGGGGACGCGGCGCGGGTATGGACTGACGCCGCCACCGGCGAGGAGCTAGTTGCGCGGCTGGCAAGGCTGCCCGGCTTCGGCGGATACAAAGCGCAGATCACGGCCGCACTGCTGGGTAAGCAGTTCGGCGTCAGGCCGCAGGGCTGGCGCGAGGCAGCGGGGCGGTTTGGCGAGGAAGGCGCGCACTACTCGGTCGCCGACATCGTCGACGATGCCTCGCTGGCGGCAGTCCGGGCGCACAAGAAGGAGCTAAAGGCGGCCGCCAAGGCGGCCGCCCACTGAGCATCGAGCTGGCGCACTGCGGGCGTTGTCCGCGCTGGTGTGGGCGGCGTTCGCGGCGACGATCACGGTGCCGGAACCAAGCCGGCGGCGCGGGTCACGTCGCGAGGCTGCGGCGCGTTCGGTGTCGGAGCTCCGGGGCTAGCCGGCCGCGCTCGCGACTCAGGCGATGTCGCCCTTGATCGAGAACGCAGACAGCCCGTTGACAGCTATCGCGAGCGCGATCACGGTCACGGCGGCTCCCATGCCGATGCCGGTCGCCACGGTCTGGTGCGGTTGCAAGGCGCTGTTGTGCGCTATCGACTTCGCGATCGCCAGCGCGTAATGCCCGATCGACAACAAGCCGACACCGACCACCAGGTTCGCCAGCAGGCCCTCCCACAGCAGCACGTAGAGCAGGCCGAAGGCCAGTGCCCGGCCCGGGCTCAGCACCGCGGTCAGCATCAGGAACAGCGCGTTGTACATCACCGCGCCAGCCAGGGCTCCCACGAACAAGCCGATGGTCAGCCGGTCCGACGGGCCCTTCGCGATGGCACCGGCCAGGTATTCCGGTACCGCCGCGAACACGACGGTCAGTGCGACGGCCACCACGTACTTGCTGACCACGACGGTCAGCCTGTGCACCGGCGTGGCGAGCAGGTGCACGATGCTGCCGTCTTCCACTTCCGCGCCGAGCACGCTGCCGCCGACCAGCAGCGCAGTCAGCGGCACGATGACGGAAAAGCCGAACTGGCCCAGGAAGACCGGCGGCCAGGCCTGGCCGTGCGCTGTAGCCTTGAGCAGCGCCGATATCCCGATCAGGAGGATCGCGGGAAGGGCGAACAGCAACGCTCGCTTGCGGCTCATGGTCGCGCGCAACGTCACCCTGACGATAACGCCGTTCAGGAGGCCGGGCATCGGCTGCACCGCTCTCTGTTTCGGGCCAGCGTCAGGACGCCAGCAAGTAGTTGAAGACGCTCTCCAGCGACTCGTCAGCCGGCAGCACCTCGGTGAGCCGGATGCCGCGGTCCCTGGTGAGCCCCGCTATCTGCTTGGTGAAGCTCCCGTAGTCCGCCGCGCGCACCTGGAGCCCCTCGGGGGTCACCTCGACCGCGGTGATTGCCGGGCTGTTCATCAGGGCCGAACCAAGTGCGCGATCATTGGACGACCGCACCAGGAACACGTGCGGCCGTCCGGTCATCAGCCGCCTGATCGCGCGAAAGTCGCCGGAGGCCGCCAGCCGCCCGCCGACGATCACCTGAATGATCCCGGAAAGCCGCTCCACTTCTTCCAGGATGTGCGAGCTGAAGACGATGACCCGCCCGTGCTCGCCCTGGGCGTGCAGCAGGTCCATCATCTGCAGCCGCTGCCGGGGGTCCATCCCGTTGAACGGCTCGTCCAGCAGGACCACCTCGGGATCGTGCACCAGAGCAGCGGCGACCTTGATCCGCTGCCGCATGCCCTTGGAGTACGTCGAGATCTTCCGGTCCTGCACCTGCGTCATCTCGACCATGGTGATGGCCCGATCCGCTGCGCCCACCGGATCGGGCAGGCCGTGCAGCCGCGCGGTGGCGGTGACGAAGTCAAGACCGGTCAAGAAGGCGTACACCGAATCTCGCTCGGGGACGAGCGCGACCTGGCGGAACAGGCCAGGATTGCGCCAGCTCGGCTGGCCCGCCACGGTGACTGTGCCCCTTGACGGCGCCAGGAACCCGGCGACCATGTGCAGGATCGTCGTCTTCCCTGCCCCGTTAGGCCCGAGCAGCCCGGTTACTCCGGGCCCAATGGTCATGGTGATGTCGTTGACCGCCACGACGTTCCCATACCAGCGGGACACGCCGCTCAGCTCGATGGTCGTCATGCCACTGCCAGCTTCCGGTACCTCGCCACCAGCGCCCCCACGGCCGCCGCCAGCAAGATCAAGAACACCAGCCCGTACACATCCCCGTAGTGCCCGACGAGGGTGACCTGGCTCACCTGCAGGGGTCTGCCGGGCTTCGGCGGCCCCTGCAACCAGCGCAGCACGCCGCCGAGCAGGGTGAAGGGGCTAATCAGGCCGGACAGGCTGGCCAGCGCAGACTCTTGCCCGGGCGCGACAGGACCGTAGGCCTGTCGGCCGATCATGAAGAGGGCATGGGAGAGGATGTAACTGAAGAACAGCGGGATGCCGATCGTGCAGGTCGCGAAGACCCGCCGACCCGTGGTGGATGCGAGCGCAAGGCCGATGCTCGCCAGCAGTACCGCCCAGGCCAGCCCGTAGAGCAGGCCGGGCCCGAGCTGGCGAGTCTGGGCCCAGACCGCTTTGGCTCCGTGCACCTGCGAGACGTTACCGATGTACAGGATGAGAAGCGGGATCTCGATCATCAGCAGGCAGGCGAGCACGAAAGCCGCGAGCTTAGCCGCCGGATAGTCGATCCGCCGGATGGGCCGGGCGAAGTACAGCGGCAGGGTGTGGTTGCGCAAGTCGCCAGACACCAGATGCGGCGCCTGCACGGCCACGAACACGAGCATGACCAGCGATCGCAGCGACACGACGTAGTTGTCATAGCCGACCAGCGCCCCGCCGGACGGGTTCGTCGCGAGTGCGACGGCGTTGATCGCCGCGGGCAGGCACATGAGCACGAAGAGAATCGCCGGCACGATCTTGGCTTTGGCGCCGCGGCCGATGCCGAATGCCGCGCGCAGGCTCTGCCAGGTCAGCGCCAGCACGATCTGAGCCCGGCCGAGTCGTCGCCCGTCGTACCGGCGGTATCCGATGTTGTGGATCACTCCGCTGCCGGACTCGGGAGCCGGGGCAGCCGCGGTCATGTCAGCTGACACGTGATACTCCCGTCGTCAGGTCGGCAGCAGGGCCGACCCTTGCTGAGCCGGGTTGACCCGACTCGGCGGCCGCCGGATCGGCGCGGAACAGTTCTTCGATCCGGTGCCGACGCTGCTCCATCCGGCTCAGCGGAAGGCCGAGGTCGGCCACGGCGTCGCGGACCGCGTCGAAGGTCTCGTCGCCGGCTAGCTGGACCAGCAGCCCCCGCTCGTAGCTGACCGGGGCCAGCCCCCGCCTTGCCAGTTCGGCGATCAGCAAGTCGGCCCCCTCGTCAACTTCGACCAGCAGTACCTGGCTCACCCTGGTGACCGAGCTGATGGAGTCCGCGCGCAGCAGCCGTCCGGCGTCGATGGCTACCACGTGATCGCAGATCTGCTCGATCTCACCGAGCAAGTGCGAGGCGACCAGCATCGAGATGCCGAACTCCGACCCGATCCTGGCGATCAGCTCGAGCATCTCGGCGCGGCCGGCCGGATCCAAGCCGTTGGTGGGCTCGTCGAGCAGCAGGAGCCGGGGATCGCCCACGAGCGCCTGAGCCAGCTTGACCCGCTGCTTCATCCCCGTGGAGTGGGTACCGATCTGCCGGTAGCGCTCCTCGTACAGGCCGACGTGACGCAGCGAGTCGGCAGCGCGTTCCTTGGCCGCGGTGGCCGGCAGGCCGGACATCCGACCCATGTGCGTGACGAATTCGGTAGCGGTCACATCCGGGGGCAGGCAGTCGTGCTCGGGCATGTAACCCGTGAGCGTCCTGATCGCAAAGCCTTCGGAGGCACAGTCATGACCAAGCACAGCAGCCCGGCCGCTGGTCGGGTCGACCAGCCCGAGAAGGATCTTGATCAGCGTGGACTTACCTGCTCCGTTCGCGCCGATCAGCCCGGTCACGCCCGCGCCGACGTTAACCGTCAGCTGGTCGAGCGCGGTCACCGTGGCACCGTAGCGCTTGGTCAGGCCATCCGCTTGGATGACTGCTTCCAGCGCGGGCCGCCGCGACTGACCGCCCGCCTGGGGCGTGGATTCTCCGATCACCCTTCCTCCGGCTTCGCGTGACAAGGAACTCGGGCGCGCGCCAGCTCGCGTCGCGCTGATCCCCCGCCGCTCCCGATGCGTGAGCAGCATTCCAGCCGTCGCTCGGTCCCGTCATCATCCGTGAGAGTGATTTGGCTGGCTCCTAAGTATGGCCTGCTGAGTGACTGCCACGCGACGGTAGTGTTTACCCCAGGCCGGACTAGGCCGGGCCGGTCATCAGCAGGGATCCGGGGTAGTCCCCGGCGCCAGCACCGTGCGGGTCCGACACCGAGAAAGACGACAGCGGTGGCAAACGGCGATGCACAACCGGCGCGGCGGGTGACAACCGGGTGGCGCTCGCTGATTCTCCGACACAGCGGTCCTGTGCTGGCCGGCTTGTCCGTGCTGGTCGTCGTCGCCGGGCTGCGGGCCGTCGGTCCGGCAGCGGCCACCCACGGCCCCTTGCGCCAGCACGGACTGCTCGTCGGGCTGGCGCTGGAGTTCGTTCTCGCGAGCCTGCTCATTGCCGTGGTGATAGCGGGCAGGAGGCCAGCCGCGCGCACTCACCCAGCGCTTGTGCTCCGCGTCATGCTCGGCCGCATCACGGCCCTCGCGATGATCGTGGTGGGAGTTGTCATCGTCGCGGAAGCTGTCCACTTCCGAAAGCCGAGGAAGACATCCAAGCCGCCGAGTTCGCCCCATGGCATCGCCTCGCCCAAGCCGCTGCCTGTCAGCGGCAGGCCGCACGGCTTGAGCGGCGCTTTTGTCAGTTACTTGCTCTATGCGGCGCTGGCGCTCGTGCTGCTCGCTGTGATCGTCGCCTGCGTCGTCGTGATCAGGCGCCGCGCCCTTGTCGACCAAGCGGCGTACCTGGTGGACGCCGAGGATGACAGCCAGAGCCTTGAGCGCGCCGTCGCGTCCGGCCGTGCGGCGCTGTGGGTCATCGACGACGCGCGCGCGGCGATCATCGCCTGCTACGCGGCGATGGAGTCCAGCCTGGAACGTGCCGGAACCGCCAGGGACGTTGCCGGCACGCCCGACGAGCTGCTAGCCAAGGCAGCGACCGCTGGATTGGTGCGCGGCGCGGCGGCGAGTCGCCTGACGGCCCTGTTCTACGAGGCCAGGTTTTCCACTCATGCGCTGCCGGGGGCCGCGAGGGACGAGGCGAGAGCCGCCTTGGACGCGATCTCCGCCGATCTGCACGGGCGAGCCGTCGCCAGCCAGCAGGACGACTCGGTGACGAGCGGCGAGCCGCGGTGACTGGCCCGCAACGCTCTGGCGGCTGGGGCGCTTGCTGGCCCGAGCTGCTGATGACCGCCTTCTTGGTGGCTGTCACGGCTGTCGCGGCGTACTGCTATTTTGGCGCGAGCACCGCCGCGATCGTGCTCACCACCTGGACAGTGGTGATCTTGGTATTGCTGCGCCTGCTGGTGCCGTCCGCCGTGCCGTCCTCGCCGCCGCAGCAGGAAACCTGGCAGCGGCACGTCCGGACCAGCTTCATCGGGTTCTGGCGCAAGCGCGGCGCCGTGAGTGACGCCACCTCCAGCATGCCCAGCTATGACCTTGGACTGCGCGGCACGCTGCAGCACCTGCTCGCGGCTAGGCTGGCCGAGCAGCACGGCGTCAGCCTGTATGCCGACCCGCACACCGCGCGGCGGCTGCTGTTGCGCGGGCCGCGCGACGAGCATTTGTGGTTCTGGCTCGATCCGCAGCGCCCCGCCGAGACCAGGCAGGACCGGCCCGGCATTCCGGTGCGGACCTTGGCTGCCATCCTCGATCGACTGGAGCGACTGTGACAGACCTGACCTTCACGCCCGGCCAGACGGCACAGCGATGCGCGGTCGTGCTCGAGGAGATCCAGCACGCCGTGGTCGGGCACCGCCGCAGCCTCGAACTGGTGCTGATCGGCATCCTGGCCGGCGGTCACGTGCTGCTCGAGGATCTGCCCGGCCTCGGCAAGACGCTGATTGCGCGGTCGTTCGCCACCGCGCTCGGCCTGGACTTCGCCCGCATCCAGTTCACCCCTGACCTGCTGCCGTCTGATGTGGTCGGCGCGCCGCTGTATGACCAGCGCACCGCCCAGATGGTCTTCCGGCCCGGTCCAGTCTTCACCCAGCTCGTGCTGGCCGACGAGATCAACAGGACACCGCCGAAGACGCAGGCGGCCCTGCTGGAGGCCATGGGCGAAGGGCAGGTGAGCATGGATGGCGTCACCCGCAAGCTGCCCCAGCCGTTCATCGTGCTGGCCACCGACAACCCGATCGAGTATGAAGGGACCTACGAGCTGCCCGAGGCGCAACTCGACAGGTTCCTGATGCGGCTGCGCCTTGGATATCTGCCGACGGGCGACGAGGTCGCGATGCTCCAGCGCAGGCTTGACCGCCATCAGGAGTCCGCTGCGCTGCAGCCTGTCACGACGGCAGCCGAGCTGATCGCCATGCGCGAGTCGCTAGAGCGGGTGGAGGTCTCACCGGACCTGCTCGACTACGTCGTGGCGATCATCCAAGCGACCCGGTCGCACCCGCAGATCCAGGTCGGGGCCAGCCCTCGTGGTGGCCTCGCCCTGGTCCAGCTGGCCAGGGGCCAGGCCGTGCTGCAGCAGCGCGACTACGTGATACCGGACGACATCAAGAATGTGGCGGTCCCCGGGCTGGCGCACCGGATCACGCTGCGCCCGGAACTCTGGGTGCGTCAGGTGAAATCCGACGACGTCATAGCCCAGCTTCTCGGCACTGTGCCGACGCCGCAGACTGACCCGGCGGCGATCATTGCCTGATCGCGCAGCGCACCGTGCTGCCCGTCAGGTCGCGGTGACCTGGGGCCTGTCGGCCCACGCCCGCAGGCTGATCACGCTGGCCATCGCCGGACTGGTGGTCGCCGTGCTCACTCGCCGCCCGGAGTTCGCCGGCCTTGCCGCTCCGGCCGTGCTGCTGCTGGCCGCGCGCAGCGCTCGGCGCCCGTCCTGGATCACCGTCCGCGTGTCCAGCCTCGACGACAGGCTGGTGGAGGGAGTCGACTCGGCAGTCGGTGTCGAGATCGCCGACCAGGGCCGTTACGACGTCGAACTGAAGATCGAGGTCGGCGATGCGATCGCCGCCGGTCCGGCCGTCACGGTGCCGGCCGTGGCCGAATCGCCGGACCAGGGCGGATCGCCGGACCCGGCCAGCCCGAAGCCCGGGCGCGTCTTGCTGCCCTTCACTGCCGAGCGCTGGGGCCAGCGGCAGGTCGGCACGCTAACAGTGACGCTCAGAGACTCCTACCGGCTGACCGAGGGCCGGGCGTACGTGGGCCTGCCCGTGGTTGGCGTGCGCCCGATGCCGGCACCGCTGAACAGCAGCGTCGTCTTGAGCCGGCTGCCGAGCAGACTCGGTGAGCATGCCTCCAGGGCCGCTGGCGAGGGCGGCGAGTTCGTCGGCGTCCGCGAGTTTGTGCCCGGGGACCGCCAGCGCCGGATCAACTGGCCGGCCACAACCAGGCACGGGACCTTGCACCTGAGCATGTTCGCCGCCGAGCGGACGCAGAACCTGGTCGTCATCGCGGACGCTACCAGCTACGTGGGCGACGTCGGCACGAGCTCACTCGACCTCGTGCTGCGCGGCGCGGCGGGCGCCATCACCCGGTACCTGGCCGGGCGCGACCGAGTCGGCCTGATCGTCTACGGCAGCCGGCTGAGCTGGCTCGCTCCAGGCCAGGGCCAGCGCCACTACCAGCGGCTGCTTGACCTGCTTGTGGTCCAGCCCGACGGCGTGGAGCGTGCGGCCGACCTGATCAGGCTGCCGCGCGCGGCGCTTCCGCCCGGCGCGCTGATCCTGCTGTTCAGCCCGCTGCTCGACCCTCGCCTCGTGGAGGCGCTGCGCGACTTGCGGGAGCGCGGATTCACTGTTGTCGTCATCGACGTGCTCAACGCCGAGCCAGGACATGACGCCAGCAGGGTGTCCCGGCTGACCGGGCGGATATGGCGACTGGAGCAACAGGCCATCCGGTTCTCGCTGACCCAGATCGGCGTGCCGGTCGTGCACTGGGACGGGGCAGGCAGCCTCGACGACCCGCTGGCGCCGTACACCCGGAGGGCCATGGTGATGCGCAGATGACCGCCAGTTCGACGCCGCCACCCATGGTGACCGGGAACGGCACTGTGCACCCGCCCCGCTCGCTGCGCCGCAAGCGCGCGCCCACAGCCGCGATAGCCGCGGCAGCCTTGCTCGCCGCCGCAGACGTCTGCTGGGCTGCCCTGCCGACCGGCAGCGCGAGGGCCGGGGCGAGGATCGCGGTGATCGTCGCGGTGATCTGCGCCGTGGGCAGCATCGTGCAACTCGCAATGGCAGGCGCGATGCCACGCGCCACAAGCCTGCCCTCGGTAGCCGAGCGGCTCACGGCCAGCCTGCTGAACGGCTTGCGCGTTGCGCCCTGGGCCGAGGTCATGGTGGTAGCCGTGCTCGCGCTCGAGGCTTTGCACCCAGCCAAGCCCTGGCACACCGCCATGCTGGGCATCGCGCTGCTCGGCTACCTGCTGGCCGTGCACCTAGCCGAGACCGGAGCGCCCGCTGGCGTGCTGCGCGCCCAGATCCCGCTCATCGCGGCGGGCGCCGGGCTGTCGGCGATATCCGTCGGTGCCGCTGCCCTGCCCGGCCTGCCGGCTGGACCAGCGTCCTTCGTTGTCCGGGTAGTCGCGACCGTGGGCGTCGTGGCCGTCGGCGCCATGGTGATACCGACCTGGGCCGGAGGCAGGGATTAGCGCGGGCGCGGGTCGCTACCTGCCGACGGCATAGCCTTGCATGCCGCGCGGATTCGCTGCCGCGTAGAGCATGCCGCCCGAACGTGCTACCGCGCTGACCCGGCCGAGTGACCAGGGTGGCCTGACCTCGACCTGGTGTCCCCTGCCGCGCAACGCCGCTACCACGTCGCCCTCGGCCCGCGACTCGATCGCCAGCGACCTCGGCACCGACTGCCGCGGGTAGAAGGACGAGGGGAAGTGGTCGGTGTGGAACGCCGGGGCGTCGATGGCTTCTTGCAGATTCATCCCATACAGCACGTGGTTCAGGAAGACCGCCAGCGACCACTGATCCTGCTGATCGCCGCCGGGGGTGCCGAAGGCCAGATACGGTGCGCCGTCACGCAGCGCCAACCCCGGCGACAGCGTAGTCCGCGGCCGCCTCCCCGGTGCCAGCGTGCTGGCCAGCCCGGGCGTGAGGGTGAACATCTGCGCCCTGGTGCCCAGGCAGAAGCCCAGGCCGGGGATGACAGGCGAGCTCTGCAGCCAGCCTCCGCTCGGCGTAGCCGACACCATGTTGCCGAACCGGTCAGCGACGTCGACGTGGCAGGTGTCGCCCGGGCCGAGTTCTGGTGCCGACAGGCCGGAGCGACCGCTGGCCATGGCGGTCGTTGGCTCACCCGTGCCGCCGCCAGCCACCGCGGCGGCAACCGCTCCATCCGGGCGAGCAAAGGCCGGCAGCCTGGGACTGGTTCCGTCCGGAGACCCCGGTCGCAACAGCGCCGAGGCGTGGTCACCTACCATCGCGCGTCGCTGCTCCGCATAGCCGGCCGAGAGCAGCTCGGCGAGCGGCACGTGCGAGTGCCTCGGGTCGCCGTACCAGGCCTCCCGGTCGGCGAACGCCAGCTTGCCCGCCTCGGTCACGACGTGGATGAACTCGGCGCTGCCCGGCCGCATCTCATCGATGCCAAGGCCGTCGAGCAGAGCTAGCTGCTGCAGGAATACCGGTCCCTGGCCCCACGGGCCTGTCTTGCATACGGTCAGTCCGCGGAAGTCCAGCGTCGCAGGCTGCTCGACGCTGGCCCGCCAGCGGGCCAGGTCCGCCCCGCTGAGCAGCCCCCGGTGCGGTCGGCCTGTCACGTCCATCACCTCCGCACTGGCCAGGTAGGACGAGATGGCTTCGGCCACGAACCCTTCGTAGAAGGCCCGCCGTGCGGCCTCGATCTGCACCTCACGGCCCGATCCGGCCCGCTCAGCCTCGCCCAGGATCTGCCGGTAGACCGCCGCGAGCGCGCGGTTGGCGAACCGGCTGCCGGCAGCCGGGACGCCATCGGACAGGTAGACATCCGCCGATCCTGGCCAGTCGTCGCGGAACGTGGTCTGCACCGCGGCTATCGCGGCACTCGCGGTGGCGAGCAGTGGGTAGCCGTGGTCGGCGTAACCGATCGCGTAGTCCATGACCTGGCGCAGCGGCAGCCTGCCGTAGCGCTCCAGCAGGAGCATCCAGGTACCGAAGGCTGCGGGGACGCAGGCCGCCAGCAGCCCGGTGCCCGGCACCAGGGCCAGGCCGAGGTCGGCGAAGACCGCGAGGGTCGCGGCGGCCGGCGCGGGACCTTGACCGTCCAGCACGAACACCCGCTCCTCGGCCGCGTCGTAGCCGATGACCGGCACTTCCCCGGCCGGGCCGTTCAGGTGTGGCTCGACGACCTGCAGCACCAAGCCGGCGGCTACGGCCGCGTCGAAGGCGTTGCCGCCCTGCTCTAGCACGGCCATTCCGGCGGCGGAGGCCAGCCAGTGAGTGGAGGCAACCATGCCGAAGGTGCCGGCAAGCTGCGGCCTGGTGGTAAAGCTCCCGCCATTTGACATGCGATGCTCCCGCACGATGGGTCCGACAAGTGCCGACATTACCGTGACCGGCCTGGCTCGCTGGCTCCGCGAGCCGGCCAGCGGGACCGCCTGGGTCCTGCCCGGACGATCCTCGCCCGGCCGGCGGCAGCCGTGCGCAGGTACCGTGAGAGCATGGTCGGGCCAGCACAGCTATGAGGTCACTTGCCATGCTCCGGATGCGCCACGTGCCTGCGGGCCCGGCCAGTCGTCGGCCCGGTAAGGCGGCCGGCGGGCTGCTGGCTAGCGCGCTCTGCACTCTCGGCGTGGTAGCCGTTTCCGGCTGTACTGCCGCGCCGCCGGCGGTGCGGCCCCCGATCACGCTCAGCTCGGCTCAGGTGACCGAGCCGAATGCCGCGGGCACCACGGACGCCTACGTGGACGTCCAGAACAACGGGCCAGCCGACAAGCTGATCTCTGCGAACATCAGCGTCGGCGGGGTGATCACGCTCCGATCGCCGGTACGGGACGGAACCGCGACGATGCGGACAGTGCAGTCGATTCTCATCCCGGCCGACAGTCTGGTCCGGCTGGATCCGGCCGGCTCGCACCTGCTCATCACCGCGGCCGGACACATGCGGTCGGGAACCGAGGTAACTCTTACTCTGGTGTTCGCCCATGCGGGCGCGGTCTCCGTGCTCGCCTTGGTGACCAACCCGCAGACCGGCGGCAGCAGCTATTTCCTGAACTAGTTGGGCAGCCGCGCGAAGCCATTGATCGTGCGACCCGGCCCAGTTGCGACTCCGAGATTCGCGATATATCGTTTTTCGCATCGACCTGCAGGAGCGGAGGCCAGATGGCGACCCAACCTAGTTTGCGAATCGGCGACAGGGAGCGTGAGGCCGTCGCCGCCGAACTGCGGGAGCACTTCGCACACGGCCGACTGACTCTCGAAGAGTTCAACCACCGGCTCGATGCCGCGTTCGCGGCCAAGACCGAGGCCGAGCTCGAGAAACTGACCGCTGACCTGCCGCATGTTCGCGGCCTCGGCACGCTGCCCGCGGCTGGATCGGCCGCTCCGATCCCGCGGGCCACCCGGGACTGGTCCGGCAGTGGCGGGGCGCGCTACCACTACCGCAGCAGGCGCGGCCGGCTGGCCGGGCTCGCCACGCTCCTGGCGCTGCTGGCCAGCTGGCTGATCGTGTTCGACTTCATGGCAGCGTTCCGGTTCCCGCTGCCGGGGCGGCTGGGAATGCTGCTAGCCTTCTTCGCCGTCATCCGGGGCCTGCTGCGATGGATATTCGGCGGGTCGCGCGGCCGACCGGGCCGACCCTGGTAGCGCGGAGGCTGCTCAGCCGACGGCAGGCGCCCGGAGCGGAACGACAAGATAACGGAACGGGGCTGCGCCGGGCCCGTGTCTCCCATCGCCGATATCACCGTCACCGGCGGGCTCTGGCTGCGCCGGGACGGCCTCGTTCCCGGAAAGACCTGCAGGATCGCCTGCGTCAGCCCAGGTGATCACCGCCGGCCTGGCCGGGGTTGTGAACTCCAACCTGACCCTTCCGCCGTCGCTGCCGCAGACGGCAGCCGCCGCCAGTCCGTCGAGCAGGTACTGCGGATTGAACGAGATCGCCTGGTCCGGTCCGGAGAATCGAGCACTGAGCGTCTCGACGGCGCGGGCACGGCCAGCCGACTGCGCATCGACCACGACCGCATCGCGCGTGAACGCGAGCCGCACCGGACTGGCCGGGTCGGCGACCAGCGCCACCCTGCGAACGGCCTCGATGAACGGTCCGGGGAGCAGCTCTGCGCGGCACTCAAAGCCGGCCGGGAACCGCGACTCGTACCTGACGAACTCCCCGCCGATCAGCCGGGCCGAGAAGCTACGGCCGGCGCCCTCGAAGGTGATCATCCCGTCGCCTGGCCGTGCCTGCTCTGTCGTCGTGGGGCCGAAGGCGAGCGTCACCGGCGTGCCAGGCATCATCGCCCTGGCCATGTCGGCCAGCGTCCGTGCCGGGACGAGCAAGCGCGCGCGTGCGCCCGGATCGACTGGGTCGAAGGCGAGGACACGGGCGGCTAGCCGGTAACGATCGGTGGCCGCCATCGTGATCGAGCGACCGTCGATGTCCAGGCACACCCCGGTCAGTGCGGCCAGCGTGTCATCCCTGCTGGCGGACGGCGCGACCTGGGCGACGGCCGCGGCGAGCGCACCCCCATCGACCGTGCCGACCACTGCTGGCCGTTCAGGCAGGCTCGGGTAGTCCGCAACTGGCAAGGTCACCAGCGAGAACTCGGCGTTGCCGCAGGTGAGCATCAGCATCTCGGCGGAGGCGTGCACCTCAGCTACCGCCGACGGCAGGCTCTTGACGATCTCGGCAAGAAGCCGCCCCGGCACGAGTTCGACGCCCGGCTCGCCGACCTCGGCTTCGACGTGGACTTGCGCCGACGTCTCGTAGTCGAAGCAGGACAGGGTGAGCCTGTCGCCTGCTGCTTGCACCCGCATCGCCGCCAGGACCGGCAGGACCGGACGCGTCGGCAACGCCCTCGCCACCCAGGAAACCGCCGCGCCTAGGACCTCACGCTCGACACTGAACTTCACGGCACCTCCCGCCAGACCACGCCTGGCTCAGATCGTGCCATGCCCTACCGACAGCGTCGGGGCTTTGCGTGAGCCAGCTCGTGCACCTAGCCCAGCCCGCCGCACCTAGCCGTGGTCGCCGCACCTAGCCCAGCCCGCCGCATCTAGCCTAGGCGCGGCACGCCGCCGCTCATTGCCGACCTCAGGAGACCAGGCCTGCCGGCACGGACGCGAGCGCAGTCTCGATCGCCGCGGCCAGCGCCCGCGCCGACGCGGCGGTCAGTTCCACCGCCACCCGCGCCGACGGCCCGCGCCCGGGGTTGATGAAGTCGATGTTGAGCGTGTGCTCTGCCATGGCGTGCACCGGGTGGTCGAAGTACACGGTGGCATCGCTCAGCGAGAACCAGCCTGTCGCTCCCTTACCGCTGCCCGTCACGCTCACTCGCTCGGTCTGGTACGTGCACACGGAGCCTCCTCAGTTGGCCAGGTAGCGGCCGTAGAAATCCCAGATCTTCTGCCAGCCGTCGGTTGCTGCCTCCGGCCGGTAGGCCACCCTGTCGACCGAGAAGAACGCGTGGCCCGCTCCCTCGTAGGTATGGAACTCGTGCTGCTTGCCGAGCTCATCGAGCACCTTGGACAATTCCGCTGTCTCCTCGGGCGTGGGGAACTTGTCATCTGCGCCGAACAACCCGAGCAGCGGGCAGGACAAGTCCTCGGCCAAGCCAACGATCGGCGTGGCCTTCAGGGGCATCCCGTCGGGCGGCGTGTTCACGATGAAGGCACCGTAGCAGTCGATAGCCGCGTCCAGCGCCAGGCTGCACGCGGCCAGGAAGGACTGGCGTCCGCCCGAGCAATAGCCGATCACGCCGACGCGGCCGTTGGACCCGTCGAGCGCGCGGAGGTACTCCGCCGCTCCGGCGACATCGCCGACGAGCCTGTCGTCCGGTACCCCGCCCTTGGCACGTGCAGCGGCCGCCGCGTCGTCCGGGCTGGCCCCGGGTGCGTCGCGGTAGTACAGGTTCGGCAGCAGCGCTGCGTAGCCGTTGGCGGCGAACTTCCTGACGATCTCTTTGGTCGATGAGTCGTAGCCGGGCATGTGGTGAATCACGACCACGCTGCCGCGCGGGCCAGGCCCGTCGTCCGGCACCGCCAGGTAGGCCTCGATCTCGTCACCCCCATGGCCGGTGATGGTGACGGTCTTGGCGGATAGCGCCTCGCTCATACGAGCTCTCCTTTGCGAATCAGCAAGCAACTTTCTCATGGCAGGACCATCCTGCCAGCGCTCTCGCGCGGCGTTTCGCTGGAGTCCTGATCAGCCATGCGCGATAGTCGAAGGAGACTCGATGCCTGCTTTGGGGGAGGTACAGGCACATGAGTCCGAAGGACATTGGCTTTATCGTGGTCTTCCTCGCCGTCGGCTGCGTTCTCGGCTGGCACAGCCACAAGACCCGCTCGGCTCACGGGGACGTGAAGGTGACCAAGGGCCGGATAGCGGGCTACCGGCGGACTAGGCTGCGCAGCGGACTGGTTGCCCTGGCACTCGCGATCGTCATTTTCCTGATCTTCCGCGACGCCGTGGGCTAGCCGGCAGCCTCGGCTTAGCGCGATGGGAGTCAGGATGGCGGACACCGAGCTGCTCGTCGACGGCTTCGGCCGGATCAGGGAGACAGTGCACGAAGTCCTTGACGGGCTGACCGACCAGGAACTGGCGTTCCGGGTGGACAGCCAGGCCAACAGCATCGCCTGGCTGGTCTGGCACCTGACCAGAGTGCAGGACGATCACGTGGCGGCGGCAGCAGGGCGCGGCCAGGTCTGGCTGGCCGGCTGGCACGATCGGTTCGGCCTGCCGCTCGATCCGGCAGACACCGGCTATGGTCACGACGCCGATGAGGTCGCGGACGTGCGCGCCACGGCGGAACTGCTGGCCGGCTACCACGACGCGACTTACGAGCAGACGATCTTGTTCCTGCGCGGTCTCGCCGAGGCGGACTTGGCAACGATCGTGGACAGGCGCTGGGATCCGCCGGTGACCATGGCAGTGCGCTTGGTGAGCGTCCTGGCCGATGACCTGCAGCACGCCGGGCAGGCCGCTTTCGTCCGCGGGATTGTCGAGCGGCTCGGCTGACGGCACCCTGGACTACCCGAGCTTGACGATC
>JASHSO010000365.1 GCA_030038715.1 Streptosporangiaceae bacterium | reverse complement strand
GCCGTCGGCTACACCCTTGCGCTGCTCGCCGAGCGAGCGCCCGGCCGGGCCGTGGAGGTCAGGGTCCCGCCGTTCGCGGCGGTGCAATGCGTGCCAGGTCCGCGGCACACGCGCGGCACGCCGCCGAACGTGATCGAAACCGACGCCGTGACGTGGCTGGACCTTGCTGCTGGCCGTCTGACCTGGGCGACTGCGCTCGCGAACGGCCTGTTGCGGGCCAGCGGGCAGCGCGCCGACATTTCGGCCTTCCTTCCGCTGCTGTCAGTGGACTCGGGCTGCGCCGGGAGTCACTAGACTTAGCCGGTGATCCAGCGTGACGGCCGTCTGTCACACGACCCCGATCCAGCCGACCAGCCGCCGCAGGACGAGTGCGGGGTATTCGGCGTGTGGGCGCCCGGCGAGGACGTCGCGAAGCTGGCCTACTACGGCCTGTACTCCCTGCAGCACCGTGGCCAGGAGTCCGCTGGCATCGCGGTCAGCGACGGATCCAGGATCGTCGTCTACAAGGACATGGGTCTGGTCGCGCAGGTCTTCGACGAGTCCGTGCTCAACACGCTGCAAGGCCACATCGCAGTGGGCCACTGCCGGTACTCCACCACGGGATCGTCTGTCTGGGAGAACGCCCAGCCGACGTTCCGGGCCACGCCGTCGGCCAGCCTTGCCCTCGGTCACAACGGGAACCTGATCAACACCCGCGAGCTTGCCCGGCTGCTCGGCGGCCGGTTGGCCGCCGAGGTCCGGGCCACCTCCGACACCGACGTCCTGACTGCGCTGTTCGCGGCGGGGGCGCCGGGTCTGCCGGGTGTGCCAGGTCCCGGTGGCGGGCAGCCAGGGAGCCTGGGAGTCGAGGCCGCGGCCCTGGCGGCGCTGCCGCGCGTGCGCGGCGCCTTCTCGCTAGTGTTCATGGACGAGCAGACCCTATACGCGGCCCGTGACGGGTATGGCTTCCGGCCGCTAGTGATCGGCAAACTGGCCCGCGGCTGGGTGGTCGCGAGTGAGACGGCGGCGCTGGACATCGTGGGCGCCGTGTTCGTCCGGGAAGTCGAGCCCGGCGAGATGGTCGTCATCAACGAGCGCGGCGTCTCCTCGCATACCTTCGCCCCGGCCACTCCGCGGGGCTGCATTTTTGAGTACGTCTACCTGGCCAGGCCGGACACCGCGATCGCCGGGCAGAGCGTGCAGGCGGCGCGGGTGGAGGTCGGCAGGCGGCTGGCCGCCGAGCACCCGGCCGACGCGGACCTGGTCATACCGGTCCCCGAGTCGAGCACTCCAGCAGCCATCGGATACGCGCAGGCCAGCGGCATCCGCTATGGTCAGGGGCTGGTCAAGAACTCCTACGTCGGCCGGACCTTTATCCAGCCCAGCCAGACCATCAGGCAGCGCGGCATCAGGCTGAAATACAACCCGCTGCGGGGTGTCATCGCCGGCAAGCGGCTGGTCGTGGTCGACGACTCGATCGTCCGCGGCAACACTCAGCGCGCCATCGTGGCCATGCTCCGCGAGGCGGGTGCCGCCGAAGTGCACGTGCGGATCTCCAGCCCGCCGGTGGCCTGGCCCTGCTTTTTCGGCATCGACTTCGCAAGCCGGGCCGAGTTGCTGGCCGGCAGCCTCACCGTCGATGGCATGAGGAAGTCGATCGGCGCCGACTCCCTCGGCTTTGTGTCACTGTCCGGCCTCATCGCTGCCACCACAGTGCCAGCCGGCCGACTGTGCCGAGCCTGCTTCGATGGCGACTACCCGCTGCCAGTAGCCGAGGACGAGAAGGGCAAGCACCTGCTTGAGCCCATCGGCGGCGTCGGCGACCCGGCATTGACGGTGACCTAGCGCGGTAGGTGAGCCAGCCGTGACTGTCAGCCAGCCGAATGCCAGCTACATCGGCGCAGGTGTCGACATCTCGGCGGGCGAGCGCGCGGTGGACCTGATCCGCGCGTCGGTGGCGCGTACCGCAGGCTCCGAGGTGGTCGGGGGCATTGGCGGGTTCGCCGGCCTGTTCGACGCGTCGAAGCTCCGCGGCATGCGCCGGCCGCTGCTCGCGACCGCCACAGACGGCGTCGGTACCAAGGTCGTACTCGCGCAGCGGCTCGGCAAGTACGACACGATCGGCCTCGACCTGGTCGGCATGGTGGTGGACGACTTGGTCGTGTGCGGCGCCGAGCCGCTCTTCATGACTGACTACCTGGTCTGCGGCAAGATACTGCCGGAACGTGTCGCCGAGATTGTCGCGGGCATCGCGGATGGCTGCGTCCAGGCAGGCTGCGCGCTCATCGGCGGCGAAACCGCCGAACATCCCGGGCACCTCGGGCCGGATGATTTCGATCTTGCCGGCGCCGCCACCGGCGTAGTCGACGCCGACCGCATGCTGGGTCCAGACCTGGTGCGCGCGGGCGACGTCGTCATCGCGATGGCCTCGTCGGGGTTGCACGCCAACGGATTCTCACTGGTCCGAGCGGTCATCGACGCGCCAGGGTCCGGTCTCGACCTGGCAGAGCGGCCGCCGGGCCTCGATCGCGAACTGGGTGCGGAACTCCTCGCACCAACCCGGATTTATGCCAGGGACTGCCTGGCGATCGCCGAAAGCTGCGCCGTGCACGCCTTCGCCCACATCACTGGCGGCGGGCTGGCAGCCAACCTGGCCAGAGTCCTGCCGGCTACGACCGATGCTGTGCTGGACCGGGGTACCTGGCGGCCGGGACCGGT
>JASHSO010000364.1 GCA_030038715.1 Streptosporangiaceae bacterium | reverse complement strand
GTGATCGCGCCGCTGCGGCTGCGCACGGGCACGGGCTCGCCCGTCAACCCGGTCGCGCTGTTGTTACTGCGGGCCGCTGCATCACCCACTGTGGGTGGCGAACCGGCAGCGCTGGCAGGATCAGATGGGAACGTGTGCGGGACAGCGAAGGAGCGGACATGACGACAGATCGCATGGACGCGCTGGTAATCTTCGGCGCGACCGGTGACTTGGCCAAGCTCGAGACCTTCCCCGCCCTGGTCGGCCTGGTCGAGCGCGGTGTGCTCGACGTGCCGGTGATCGGCGTGGCGATGAGCGGGTGGGGCCTTGACCAGTTCCGCGACTACGCGACCGCCTCGCTGAAGCTGAACGGCATGGACCCGGCCAGCCCGGCAGCGGTCAAGATGCTCGGCCTGCTCCGGTACGTCGACGGTGACCTCGACGACGACGGCACGTACAAGGCCATGTCCGAAGCCATCGGCGCGGGCACGAGCGCGCTGTTCTACCTGGAGGTGCCGCCGCCGCTGTTCGGGCGCATCGCCGAAGGGATCTCCACCGCTGGGCGCGGCAAGAACGCCCGGGTGATGGTGGAGAAGCCGTTCGGCACCGACCTGACCAGCGCGCAGCAGCTCAACGAGACGATGCACCATTACTTCCCGGAGGAAGCGATCTACCGGGTGGACCACTGGCTAGGCCTGCATCCGGTGGAGAACGTGCTGTTCGTCCGGTTCGCCAACTCCATGATCGAGCCGCTCCTCAACCGCGACCACGTGGAGAGCATCCAGATCACCATGGCCGAAGCGTTTGACGTGTCGGACCGCGGCCGCTTCTACGACAAGACCGGCGCGATCCGCGACGTGGTGCAGAACCACATGCTCCAGGTGCTGGCCACGGTGCTGGCGTATCCGCCTGACGGCAGGGGCCTGCAGTCCTGGCTGGACTCGAAGTCAGAGCTGGTAGCCGCACTGCAGCCGATCTCCCCGCAGGACACGGTCCGCGGCCAGTACGAGGGCTATCGCGAGGTCGACGGTGTCGCTCCGGGCTCCACAACCGAGAGCTACGTTGCCGTCCGCGTCGCCGCCGACTCCTGGCGGTGGGCCGGCGTGCCAATCCTGATCCGCGCGGGCAAGTGCATGCCGGTGACCGCCACCGAGATCACAATCCGCTTTAAGCGCCCGCCGCACGACGTGTTCGGCCTCGGGGACGAGGCCGCGGTCAACAGCCTGAGATTCCGGATCTGGCCCGAGGCTCAGGTCGCGCTGAACCTGGTCGGTAAGAAGCCCGGCGCCGGCTGGAAGGCGCAACCAGAAGACCTGAACTTTGCCGAGCAGCCAGGAGCCGACATGCGGCCCTATGACCGGCTGATCGGCGCCGCGCTGTCGGGCGAGCGCTGGCTGTTCGCGCGGCAGGACACGGTCGAGGCCGCCTGGCGGGTAGTCGACCCGGTACTCGGCGATGCGGTGCCCGTGCATACGTACGCGCGTGGCAGCTGGGGGCCGCAGGAGGCGGACAGGCTGCTGCCGGCCGGCGTTCCCTGGCACGATCCGGCGGGCTGACAGCTCGCGTCTTGAGGGGGAACGGGGGCCGTCCATGGACACTCAGGTCAGGCCAGCGCGCGTTGTCATCGTGGGCGGCGGCTTCGCCGGTCTGTTCGCCGCCCGGGCACTAGGCGACGGACCGTTCACGATCACGCTGATCGACAGGACGTCGCAGCATGTGTTCCAGCCGCTGCTGTACCAGTGCGCGACCGGCATCCTGTCCGAGGGTCAGATCACCGCCCCGCTACGCCGGCTGTTTCGCAAGCATCGCAACCTGGAGTGCATCACTGCCAAGGCCGTCGACGTGGACGCAGCGCAGCGCCAGGTTAGCTGCCTGCGACCGCTCGGCGAACGGATGGAGGTCGGCTACGACCACCTGATCCTGGCTGCTGGCGTCAACCAGTCCTACTTCGGACACGACGAGTACGCCCAGTTCGCCCCCGGCATGAAGACGATCTCCGACGCTCTGACGATTCGCCGCCGAGTATTCGGCGCATTCGAGATGGCCGAAACTGCCACCGAGCCGGACGAGCAGCACCGCTGGCTGACGTTCGCTCTTGTCGGCGCGGGACCGACGGGAGTGGAACTGGCAGGCCAGATCCGCGAGCTGGCGACCAAGACGCTGCGTGCCGAGTACCGCAGGGTCAGGCCGGAGGACGCCAGGGTGCTGCTTTTCGACGGCGGCAAGGCGCCGCTGGCGACATTCGGCGACGAGCTGTCCGCCAAGGCAGCGGAATCGCTGCGCGCGCTCGGCGTCGAGCTGCAGATGGGCTCGATCGTGACCAGCGTGGACGACGGCGGCCTGGTAACCCGTGATCATGAGGGGACCGAGACCTGCTACGAGGCGGCTACCGTGCTGTGGACAGCGGGCGTCGAGGCGCCGCCACTGGCTGGCGCCCTGGCCAAGGCCACCGGGGTGGCGCAGGACCGGGCCGGGCGGATCGAGGTGGAGGACGACCTCACGGTCCGCGGGCACCCGGAAATCTCGGTGGTCGGCGACATGATGAGCCTGCGCAACCTGCCTGCCGTGGCCGAGGTCGCCATGCAGTCGGGCCTGTACGCCGGCCGCCGGGTCCGGCGGCTGATCGCCGGCCAGCCGGAGCTGCGCTCGTTCACCTACCACGACCTCGGCTCGGCCGCCTACATCGCCCGGGGCTGCGCGATCATGTCGGCGGGCCCGGTTCGCCTGAGCGGATTTGCTGGCTGGCTCGCCTGGCTGTTCATCCATATCGCATTCCTGACCGGCTACCGGAACCGGGCTGGCGCGATCCTCACCTGGTGGGTCGCGTTCACGCGCGACATCCGCCGCGAGCGCGTCTACACCACGCGGCAGGTCGGGCAGGTGCGCGACGTCTACGAACCCGGCGGCCGGCCGGCTCACGGCCGCGGCGGTGCGCATGCTCCTCGGCCGCGTCCCAGCGCTGACGCGCCTTCCAGGCCGCGGCCGCCCGGCTGAGTCACAGGCTCCGTCGGCGACTGGCCGGTCGCTGCGCTCGCGGGCGGGGGCGCGATCCGCAGGCTGACGAGGTAGGCAACGATGACCGCGACGATCACGACGGGCATGACCGCCACGCCGTCGGAGAACAGCAGCACGCTGGCCAGCAGCACCGCGGTGAGCGGAAGCTGGAGCATGACCGCGGCCATGGCGCCGATGCCCATTGCCACGGCGGGGACCAGCGGCAGTCCGGGCAGGTGTGACATTGCCATTCCTCCGGCGGCACCCAGGAACAGCGAAGGGAAGACCGGTCCGCCGCGGAAGCTGCTCATCGACAGCCCGTAGCCGAGTCCCTTGCAGGCCAGCAGCAGCACCAGCGCGCCCACGGTGTAGCTGGAAGCGTGCGTTATCAGCGGGCCCATCTCGTTCTGGCCGGAGAACAGCACATTGTCGTTGCTCTTCCCGGTGGCCTCGCTGAAGGCGATCGCTAGGCCTGCGATGACCAGCCCGAGCACGGGCATGAGCAGCACCATGCGCGGCTCTACCAGGGGCCGGACGATGAGCGCGAGCCGCCGGATGGCCGTCCCGAACAACGCTGCCGCCACGCCGATCACGATCGCCCAGCCGAACTCGGCGACGTCCGGCCGGGCGAAATGCGGCAGGCTGGGGATGGCCAGGGAAAATGTGCCGAGGCCCGACAGCGTCCCCAGGCCGACGAAGATGAGCGCGCCGATGCCGGCCGCCAGCAGCCCAGGCAGCAATACCAGCTCGAGCGACAGCCCGCCGAGCCCAGCCATCTCCATCAGCAGGAAGCTGCCGAGCAGCGGAGACCCCAGGATCGTCGCCAGCGCGGCGAAACTGCCGGCCGACGCGACCAGCCTGGTCGCGCTGGCGGGTGCATCGCGCTTCACCAGCCGCATGACGCCGAAGGCCAGCCCGCCGCCCAGCGCGATCAGCGGCGCCTCCGGGCCGAGAACTGCCCCGAGACCGAGCGTCGCCAGGGCGGCCAGGAAAACTCCGGGCAACTGCGCCCAGGTGGGCGGCGCGCCGGAGTGCAGTCCGTCGGCCGGAGAGTGGCCACCCGTGCCGGGCAGGTACCTGATGGTCAGGCCGACGACCAGGCCAGCGACGGCGAGCAGCGGCAGCGGCCACCAGGCGGGCTGGCCGTGAAAGCCGAGCCCGCTTGGCAGGGTCTTGTACAGCCAGCCCTGCAGCTTGCTCACCAGGGCCAGGAATCCCCAGGCTAGGGCGGACACGAGGACGCCGACGACCGCCGAGAGCACCAGGAGCCCCGCGTAGCCGCGGCTGCGCAGGACCGCCACCGGATCCGCTGGTGTCGCCATACCATCCCTTCGCCGCGCCGGGCCCGCTGGTGCATGGTGGGCCGGCGCATCCCGGTGGCGCCTCACCTGCCGGGGGTGATTACCCGCCGCGAACCGGGAACTACGTTGCGTGAGGTGACCATTACGGCAAGCTCATGAGGCCGATCGACCCCAGGCTGCTGCGGCACGCCAGCGCGGCCCGCGGCTACCTGGTAGTCACCACCGTGCTCGGCTTGCTGACCACGGCGCTCGTGCTTGCCCAGGCTGGACTGCTCGCCCGGGCCCTGGCGGGCGCGGCCCGCGGCACCGGCCTGGCCGCGCTGTCTGGCACCCTGCTCGCGCTGCTGATCGTGCTCCTGGCCCGCGCGGCGACCGGCTAC
>JASHSO010000030.1 GCA_030038715.1 Streptosporangiaceae bacterium | reverse complement strand
GCTGTGCTGTGACGTGCCATCGACGCGCCCTGCGGCGCCCTGGTATGAAGGCATCGAAGGCAGGTTGCTAGCCAGGGCACACGGGAGACGTCCATGAAGGTGCCGCTGAGTGTTGCGGACTTCCTCAGCCGCGGCGCGGCTGTCTACGGCGACAGGTCAGCGGTGTTCGACGAGCCCGGCACGGCCGGCTCGCTGGGCACCCTGACCTACCGGGAGCTGGAAAGCCGGGCGCGTGGCATGGGGCTGGCACTAGACGACCTCGGCGTGGAGCACGGCGAGCGGGTGGCGATCGTCAGCCCGAACGCAGCCAAGTTCCTGGTCGCGTATTTCGGGGTCAGCGGCTTCGGCCGGATCCTCGTCCCGGTGAACTACCGGCTGAACTCCGATGAGGTCAGCTACATCGTCGAGCACTCCGCCTCGACCGTGCTCCTAATCGATCCCGAACTGGAGGACAGCCTGCGCGGGGTCAGCGCGAAACACAAGATCGTGCTGGACGGCGCTGCGGACGCCGCGCTGTTCGCGGCAGCCCCTGCGGGCGCGGAGCCCGCAGCATGGGCCGCAGACGAGGACGCGACAGCGAGCATCAACTACACCAGCGGTACCACCGCGCGGCCCAAGGGAGTGCAGCTCACGCACCGGAACTGCTGGCTGAACGCGACCACCTTCGGCTGGCACACGGCAGTCACCGACCGGGATGTGTTCCTGCACACGCTGCCCATGTTCCACTGCAATGGCTGGGGCATGCCTTATGCGGTCACGGCCATGGGCGTGCCCCAAGTCGTGGTGCGGAGGATCGATGGCGAGGAGATCCTGCGCAGGGTCGAGCGGTACGGCGTCACGCTGCTCTGCGGAGCGCCCGCCGTGGTGGCGGCGATCCTGACCGCGGCGGCCGATCGCCAGGCCGCGGGCGCGAGCGTTCCCGGCGCTGGGACGGTGCGGATCGTGGTAGCTGGCGCGCCGCCGCCATCTAAGACCATCGAGCGCGTCGAGACCGAACTCGGCTGGGAATTCGTGCAGATCTATGGGCTGACCGAGACCGCCCCGCTGCTCACCATCAACCGCGCCCGGCAGGAGTGGGACGGGCTGCCGTCGGCGGAGCGGGCAAGGCTGCAGGCTCGGGCGGGCGTCCCGGCAGTCGGGGTCGAGGTCCGGATCGACGAGGATGGCGAGGTCCTCGCCAAGTCCAACAACGTGTTCGCCGGCTACTGGGAGCAGCCGGAGGAGTCAGGCAAGGCCCTGGCAGGTGGCTGGTTCCACACCGGCGACGGCGGCGACATCGACGACCAGAACTACCTGGTGATCTCGGACCGGAAGAAGGACGTCATCATCACCGGCGGCGAGAACGTCAGTTCGATCGAGGTGGAGGATTGCCTGTACCAGCATCCGGCGGTCGCCGAGGCTGCCGTGATCGGCGTGCCCGATGCCAAGTGGGGCGAGACCGTCAAGGCACTGGTCGTGCTGAGGCCCGGGCACCAGGCAAGTGAGTCCGAGTTGATCGATCACTGCAGGTCGCGGCTGTCTCATTTCAAGTGCCCGACGTCGGTCGAGGTCCGCGACGTCCTGGCCAGGACCGCGACCGGCAAGCTGCAGAAGTTCAAGCTGCGGGAGCCGTACTGGCAGGGCTTCGAGCGCAAGGTGAACTAGCGGGCGGTCGGCGGGCCCAAACCCCGTAGTTGGGCAGCGCCGAACCTTTCCTGGCGGTTCGGCGTCGTAGTAATCTCCGCTCTACATGCCGCTGCCGGCAAGCCGAGACGGCCAGCGGCACCGGCTGGTTCTCGCGGCGACAGTGCGGTGCCGCCGTCAGCCGCCCCGCGTTCTAGCAGGAGCCGGTCAGCGGCAACTGCCCGGTAATTTCCGAGCAAGTAGAGAGGGCCCGCCAGTGGCGAGAACCGAAGCAGAGGTCGTAGTCGGCGGCGCACCGTCGCTGACCTCGATCGAGCAGCGCGGCATCGAGCACATCCCGCACGACAACCGGTGGGGCAAGCCGAGTGGCTTGTTCTGGATGTGGGCAGGCGCCGTCTGGAACGTCGAGTTCGTCATCTACGGTGCGCTCGCGGTCATAGCGTTCGGGCTCTCCTTCGCCCAGGCGGTTCTGATCATCCTGGTCGGCAATGTCTTCTACATCCTGACCGGGCTGGCAAGCCTGCAGGGACCCCAAGCCGGGACCACGGCCTTCGCGATCAGCCGGGCCTCTTTCGGTCCGCGAGGTAACAAGCTTCCCTCGTTCTTCAACTGGGTCACGCAAGTCGGCTTCGAGATCGAAGGCATTGCGCTGATCGTGTTCGCCGCGATCTTGCTGTCGCTGAAAGCCGGCTTCACGGCCGGGATTGCCGCGAAGGTCGTCTTTATCGTCATTGCGGTGGCGATCCAGGCGGTTCTGCCGACACTCGGGCACGCGGCCGTGCTCAAGGTACTGCGCTGGCTTGCGATCCCGTTTGTCATCCTGTTCGCCGTGATGGCCGGGCTGACGACCTCGAAGGTCAACCTGCACGTCCCCGCCCACGGCGCGAGCTGGGGTGCCCTGATGATCTTCCTGGCGCTGGTGATCTCCGCGGGCGGTCTTGGCTGGACCGAGAACGGCAATGACTACTCGCGGTACCTGCCTCGCAAGACGGACAAGAAGGCCATCGTGCTAGCGGTGGCGCTCGGCGGCGCGATTCCGTCGGCGCTGCTGGAGATCCTCGGCGCGGCGATCGCGACCGGGGTGCCGGGCGCGACGACGCCGAACGGCCTGGTCGCCGGGTTCCCCGGCTGGTTCATCTGGCCATATCTGATCTTCGCGATCGTCCAGCTGTTCGCGATCAACACACTTGACCTGTACTCCTCTGGGGTCACTCTGCAGAGCATCTTCCCGAGGTTGAAGCGGCTGCACTGCGTGGCGATCGACACCGTGATTTGCGGCGGGATCGCGGCCTACGCGGTGTTCTCCATGCACTTCTACACGCTGCTGTCGGACTTCCTGCTGTTCATCATCCTGTGGCTCGGGCCATGGTGCGCGATCTACCTGGTCGACAGCTGGCTGCGCCGCAACCGCTACGACCACGACGCACTGCTGGCCGAGCGTGGCGGCCGCTACTGGCGCAACGGCGGCTTCCACTGGCCGGCCATCGTCGCTCAGGTTGTGGGGATGGGATGTGCCGCGCTATGGCTCAACGCATACTCGCCTTACGTTGGCCCGCTCGCCAGCCGCATAGGCGGACCGATCGGCTCGGACTTCAGCGTGTTCATCGGGTTGTTCGTTGGCGGCCTGCTGTACTACGTGCTGACCGCACGCCAGATTCGCGCCGAGGGCGAGGCTACGCCGGTCCCGGCTCAGGTCTCCGGTTGAGGCCGTGCGGCTGCGCCAGCGCCCGGTGACGCGTCGGCCAGTCCCGTTGCCGCGGGACTGGCCAGGAACGCCGCTCCTCGTGGCGAGATCCGGTAGCCCACGTCCAGGCTGATGGTCAGGCCCAGGGCTTTCAGGCGGCGCACATGGGCCTTGAAGTCAGCGCGTTCCCAGCCAATAGCGTCAGCAAGCCGGGTCGACACGACGCCCGGCCGGTCGGCGATCTGCGTGAGCACGGCCATGGTCCATGGACCTCGGTCGCTCGCGGCGTCCATTCTGGCCAGCCGGGCGGCGACCTCCTCGGCTTCGGAACTGGTGAGCGCGGACGTGCCGGCGAGTTTGTCGCGAGGATCGGGACCGTCCAGCGGGCGGAACCGGATCCGGTACAGCGGCAGCTCCGGGTCGCCGCGCAGGTAGCTGAGCAGAGATGCGACGTCAGGGTGGCCAGCAGCACGGGCGTCGTCGGGCGTGATGTCATCGGGCGTCACGATGTCGACGGTCTCCGCCCGGACCATGCCGACGCCGGTGCGGTAGTCCCGGCCGGCTACGACCTGGGCGCGCCGCCAGCGACGGAATGCCAGCGTAATGCTGCCGTCGTGGATGCCGTTGCGCAGGCGCTGCTCGAACTGCACGTCGGGACTGTACCCGGTTAGCCACAACGTCGCTTGCGCGGCCCGAACGGGTACCAGCCTGGTGCGTGCCAGGGCGTCGGTCTAGATTGGCCGGCGCAACCTGTTTGCCGAGGGGCGGAGCACAGCGTGTTGTATCGCACGATTCTGGTAACGCTGACCGCGGCGCTGGCGTGGACCGGCGCTGGGGGGTCCGTCAGCACGGCACGGCCGGGAGCGCAGCCCCCGGCTACGCCGAACTTGCTGGTGGTGGCCGGCCACGGAGTGGAGAGCCTGTCGGCTGCCGCGCCCCAGTCCGGCTCTCTTCGGCTGCTGACCGAGCCGGCGGACGGGATGAGCCCGGTCTACCGGCTGATTACCGGCGCTCGTTCCGCTGTTGACCTGACGATGTACGAGCTGGCCGACCCTGTCGCGGAAGCGGACCTGGCGGCGGATGCGGCGCGCGGAGTGGACGTCCGGGTCATTCTCGACCAGCACCTGGAGAGGTCAGCCAACACGGGGGCCTATCGCTACCTGACCGCGCGCGGCGTGCACGTCCGGTGGGGCCCGGCGGGCACGACAGTGCACCAGAAGACTCTCACCGTGGATGGGTCTACCTCGGTGATCATGACACTCAACCTCGTCGCTGCCGATTACGCGGACACCCGGGACTTCGCGGTGATCGACACGAACCGGGCTGACGTTGCCGCGATCGTGGCGACCTTCGACGCCGACTTCGCCGGCCGCGCCATCACCCCGCCGGACGGCAGCGATCTGGTGTGGTCTCCGACGAACGCGCAGCGCGTCGTGCTGTCGGTCATCAACGGGGCATCGCACACCCTGGCAGTGGAAGACGAGGAGATGGATGACCCTGCTGTCACCGCTGCCCTGGCGGCGGCAGCACGGCGCGGCGTGGACGTCAAGATCACTATGACCGCGGATCCCGAATGGGACCAGTCGTTCACCGAGCTAGCCCGGGCCGGAGTGCACGTCCGGCTGTACGCCGACGACGCCAGCGCACTGTACATTCACGCCAAGGTCATCGTGGCCGATGCCGGCCGGGCCGGGCAGCGGGCTCTGATCGGTTCGCAGAACTTCTCCGTCGCCAGCCTGGACTACAACAGGGAGCTGGGCATCCTCACGGCAGACCGTGCGGTCGTGGCAGCGGTCAGCGGGGTGCTCGCCCGCGACTTCGCCGGGGGCAGCCCCTACCGCCAGCCCAAGAAGAAGGCATCCGGTGCCTGGTGCACCGCCACGGCAAGCGTGTACAGCGCCGCCAGGGACGAAAACAACGTCTACGTGCACTCCAACCAGCCCTACACCACCGCGACCGCCAGGGCCGACGGGTACTCGCACTCGTATGAGACCAACGGCTCGGGGTATGCGCTGATCTACCTCAACGGCCCGCCACCCGGTGCCAAGATCACCGTGACGGTCGGCGGCGCTACCTGCGTCACCAGCGACTGAGACGGGAACGCCGGAGTCAGCTGGCTAGCAGGAGGATCCCACCGACGAGCAGGGCGGCCACCTTGATCGTCTCGAGGATGACATAGGCGTGGTGGGCATGCGAGCGTGGCGGATCCTGACCGGCCAGCACGGCATCAGAGCGGACGGTCAGCCTGGGCCGGACGAGAAGCAGCTGAGCTATCAGCACGGCCACGGCTGTGGCCAGCGGTACGATAACCCGCGCTGCCGGGCCGCCTGTGGCCAGAGCGGCCAGCAAGGCCGCGGCGAGCACGAGCTCAATGGCGTTCAGGGCGCGGAAGACCAGCCGCCCGATGCCAAGGCCGATGCGCAACGTCACGCCCGGGGCACGGAACTTCAGCGGAGCTTCGACAAACGAGATGGCCAGCACCATGCCCAGCCACGCGAATGTCAAAGCCAAGACGATCCTCGTTGCGCCGTTCAAGCTGCTGTCCGGGCTGCCGCGAGGTGGGGGAGAGACAGTCCGCGCTGGGCGAAAGGCTCCAGCCTGGCCGCTGTGACCGGCGGGCCCCACTCCTGCGTGGCTGCCTGCATCTGGCCCAGGTGCATGGAGCGGGTCATGGCTGGAGTTTACATAACCGAACATTGTAGAAACTGGCGACGACGGCGGAACTCCAGGGCCCCGGCGTGCCTAGCGAGTGGTCAGATGATGAACCAGAGCCGCCGCGCTTTCAGCGTCCAGATGCGGTAGTCGTACCACCCGGTCAGCGCGGCAAGGACGATGCCGAAGAAGATCTCGCCGATATTGCCTTCCACCATGTTGTAGACGGCTCCGATGCCAAAAGCGACCGAGATTACCCCCCACAGGACCCCGCAGACGGCACGCCAGAATGTCATCCGGGGTGTGGTCAGCCTGCGGTACATATCCCGCTGTCCGGCCCGGTAGGCCAGTTGCTCAGCGGTCAAGTCGCGCGGTCCGACCGCGGCGGCCGGTGCATCATGGCTCGCGGCCACCTCGTCTGCCAACGGAGTCCTGGAGCCTTGCACAGGCTCCGGAGCGGTTTCGGCATGATCGCTCATTCTGATGTCCCTCCCCGAGCGCTGGCCTGTCGGCCTGCAGCGCACCGCCATTTGGCGGCATGCCCTGGAATATAAGGATGAGTTGGCCCACACGTAAAGCGGCAGCGCATGCGGCACCAGGCGTGCGCCACTCGCGGTGACAACGGCTTACCCGGCCGGTCGGCGCGTAGCCACGTCGCTGTGGGTCGTCGGCAACCTCGCGGGCGGCTTGCCGCCGGGTGTTCGCGGGCGGCTTGCCGCCGGCGGTTGACGGCCCTGGCACTGCCCCAGCATACTGAAAATATGCAACCTAGTTGCCTATACTCGCTCTCCGGCAAACCTCGGCCCCTGAGACGGCACGCGCCGTGAGAGGGACCGTCACCTCACCTGCGCGGGCCTGGGCGCACAGCCATGCCGACACACTGGGCTGGCTCGCAGTCGCAGGAGTAGTCCTCTATGTGGCCATCGACGTGCTGCTGAAGTTCCTCCGGCCCGGTTACAGCCTGCTGTACAACGCTGAGAGCGACTACGGCCGCGGGTCGTGGTACTGGGTCATGGACCTGAACTTCCTGCTTCGCTGCGCCCTGTCAACCGCGGTCGTCGTCGCCTTGCCCAAGGAGGCTCGCCTGGATGGCCGCGGCCGGACGGGGCTGACCCTGATGGCGATCTGGGCCGCATGCTCGGGCTTGCTAGCCTTCTTCGCCGACGACCTGGAAGGGCAGCCGGTTCATGGCAGCGGGATCGTGCATCTGGCGCTGGCTTTCGTTGCGTTCGTCTGCATAGCGGCCGGCGCCATCCTGGTGTCCGCCAACCTCAGGTCCGACTCCTCATGGCGGTCGGTCGCGAGCGTGCTGCTCGCGATCTCCATAGCGGGAGCCGCGGCGCTCCTGTTGCTCGCGACCGCGTCCGGGCACAAGCACGCGCCGGGCGGACTCTACGAGCGCATCTTCCTCGGCCTGGAACTCCTGTGGATCGCCGTAGCTGGCGGTTACCTCGCCGCTCGGCGACCAGCAGCCGATCACCCCGACGAAACGTCAGGTCGCGCGCTCCCTGCCGGCGCAGGCCGCGCCAATCGGGCCCGCCGTATCCTGCCGAAGACTTGACCGTCGCATGTGACGACAAGTCTTCCCCAGGATCTGCTTGGCTCTCCGGCGGCAGCAGAATGCCGGGATTGGCCCCATCCACTTGCGGGCGCCGCCACCGGACCCACGCTGAAGCCGCGGCACACGGGCACGGGTCTCGTGGCAGGCAACAGAGCAAGCGGCGGCGGTCAGTAGCTGGTCACGATGGCCGACATGCTGCCGTTTTCGACGGCCATGCACTGGCCGGGGCCCGCGCAGGCGAGCGAGACGACGTTCAGGTAGTCAGAGGACGGGAACCGCGAGATGGTCGTGCGGGCCCAGGTCTGCCCGCCGTCGGTTGTGGTGGAAACGGACTGCTCACTGCCGAATGTGCAGGTCGAGCTTGTCGGGCAGCTCAACGACCACGGCGCGATCCCGCCGTCAGCGACCGCGGACCAGGTTTGGCCGAAGTTCGTAGTGGCCAGGACCTTGCCGCCGTCGTTGTTTAGGTCGGAGCCGCCTGCGTAGCACAGGCTGGCGGTCAGGCAGGCGACGCCGGTCAGCGACTTCCACATCCGCGGGAAAGAGCCGGTTGATGACGATGCCCAGCCGTCGCTGGTGGCTTGGCTGGCGGCGGGCCAGATGATCGCCCCGGACGTCGGCGGAACGGA
>JASHSO010000363.1 GCA_030038715.1 Streptosporangiaceae bacterium | reverse complement strand
TATTCCGACCTGTTGCCATACTTCCTGCGTTCAGAGAGCAACGCGCGCGGTGCTTCGGCCTACCACGGCGCAACCGGCCCGCTCAGCGTCCAGGAGCTGAGGTTCAAGAGCACACTGACCGGCGCGTTTGTCGCGGCGGCCCGCAATTGCGGCCAGTCGGCCAACACGGACTTTAACGGCGCACTGCAGGACGGAGTCGGCTACTACCAGGTCACCCAGAAGAACGGTCGTCGCTGGTCCGCGGCGGACGCTTACTTGCATCCGGTAGCATCCAGGCCGAACCTCACCGTCATGACCGATGCCCTGGTCACTGGGGTGGTGATCGAGGACGGGCGGGCAACCGGCGTGCGCTACCTGCGCCGCGGCGCTGAGGAACTGGCTCCTGCCGAGTCGGAGGTCATCCTGTCGGCAGGTGTGATCGGCAGTCCGCAACTGCTCATGCTGTCGGGCGTTGGACCGGCCGACCATCTGCGCGAGCACGACGTGGCGGTACTCGTCGATAGCCCCGGCGTCGGCTCGAACCTGTCTGACCACCCGATGGTGGCGGCGATGTGGAGCACTCCGAAGTCGCGCAGCCTGTGGGAGAAGGCCGGTCGGCGGAACCTCGCTCGCTGGCAGGTGATGCACTCCGGTCCGATGACCACGAACATCGCGGAGGCAGGCGGCTTCAGCCGAACTGACCCCGCGCTTCCCGCGCCTGACATCCAGTGGCACGTACTGCCGGTGCCCTACGAGAACGGCGGACTCACCGACCCGGCCAGCCGCGCCCTCTCTGTCCTGATCACGCTCGTTGCGGTCGGCAGCCGCGGCCGGATCCGGCTGCGCAGCACAGACCCGCGGCACAGGCCGGCCATCGACCCGGGTTACCTGTCGGCGAGCTCGGACGTCGACCCGCTGGTGAAAGCTATCGATATGGCGCGGGAGTTCGCTGCCACGCGCCCGCTCAGCAAGCTGGTGGAGGCCGAGCTTGCGCCCGGGCCAGCCATCCGAAGCGATGCGGACCTGCGCGATTGGATCCGCGCCAACCTGACCACGATCTACCACCCGGTCGGGAGCTGCGCCATGGGTGGCGATTC
Source organism: Streptosporangiaceae bacterium (assembly GCA_030038715.1). Lineage (GTDB taxonomy): Bacteria > Actinomycetota > Actinomycetes > Streptosporangiales > Streptosporangiaceae > JAJYUU01. The sequence continues at coordinate 5,612 of JASHSO010000363.1, read as the reverse complement.
GAGGCTTGCGGCGAGCCGGCTCACCAGCGTCGTCGATCCCGGGCTCCGAGTGCGTGGAGTCGCCGGGCTGCGTGTCGTGGATGCGTCGGTGATGCCGACGGTGCCTCGCGGGAACACCAATGCCCCGACCATAGCGATCGCCGAGCGAGCGGCCGACCTGATCGCAGGCCGCGCCGCGCTGGCACCCATGGAGCCAGCCGACCCCCAGCTTGCCGCGGTCGCTCCGAGGTAGGTCTCTGGTGCGGCTTGCGTGCCGCTGCGAATGGCCTACCGGTAGCGGCGCCCGTGCAGGAACGTAGCCGCCGCGAGCAGGCGCCTCATCTCCTGGTCAGTACGGGAGAACGAGGTCAGGTTCAGCAGGGGCTTGACCCGCTGCCGGGTGATCGACTTGGGCCTTGCGAACTCGCGTAGCCCGTCTGCGCCGTGGATGCGCCCGAACCCAGACTCGCCGGAACCCCCAAACGGCAGCGCAGGCACTCCGGCGAACGCGATGACGGAGTTGACCGAGGTCATGCCGCTGCGCATCGCTCGCGCGGCCGCCATGGCAGTCTTCGTGTTCCTGGCGAAAACGGTGCCGCCAAGGCCATACCTGCTTGCGTTGGCTCGCTCGACGCCCTCGGCGAGGCTGGCAACCCTGGCGACGGTCATCGTCGGCCCGAAGGTCTCCTCAGTCACCGCCTTGCTCTCCTCGGGTACATCGGCCAGGACGACCGGGCCGACGTAAGGCCGCCGAATGCTGGCGATGCCGCCAAGCACCGGTCGACCGCCGCGGGCCAGCGCGTCCGCGATGTGCTTCTCGATCACCTCCGCCTGCCCTGGCAGTGTCAGCGGGCCGTAGTCGGCCTCCCGGTCCTCGCCGGGTCGGACCCGAGTAACCCGATCGGCCAGCTTCTCCAGGAACGTGTGGTACACGTCTTGAACGACGTAGACGCGCTCCACGCCAACGCAGGTCTGCCCGCCGTTGGACAGGGCACCCCAGGCGCACGCGTCGGCCGCGGCATCCAGGTCGGCATCGGCGCCGACAATAAACGCGTCCTTGCCGCCACACTCGGCAACCATCGGAGTGAGGTTCTGCGCGCACGCCCCCATGACCTTCTTGGCTGTCGCTGCCGAGCCTGTGAAGGCGATCTTGTCGACCCCGCTGCGGGCGAGGTGGTCACCGGTCTGGCCCTGACCCGTGACCAGCTGGAAGACTGGCTGCTCGGGCACGACCTCGGCGAACGAGGTGGTCAGCCACTCGCCGACCGCCGGGGTCAGTTCGCTAGGCTTGAAGACCACCGCGTTTCCGGCTGCCAGCGCGTAGCCGATCGAGCCCATGGGCGTGAAGACGGGATAGTTCCACGGGCCGATCACGCCAACCACGCCGAGCGGCTGGTACTCAAGTATCGACGCCTGGTTCAGCGCCACGATGCCGCTGCGGACACGCCGCTGGCGTAGGACCTTTCTGGCGTTCCTAGCGGCCCAGTCCAGGTGCACCACGGCGAGCAGGACCTCTAGCTGCGCGTCGGCCAGCGGCTTGCCGGTCTCGGTGTGCACGAGCTCGGAGAGCCTGCCGATGTAGCGGACTATGTGCGACTTCCACGCCATAAGTCGCTGTCGGCGGCCGTCCCACCCCAGGTCGGCCCACCATCCGGCAGCCGCGCGCGCCCGTTCGACTGCCTCGGCGACGTCCTGCTCGCCGAAGACCGGGAAGGTGGCGATCACCTCCGAGGTGGCTGGGTTGAGGGTGTCGAAGGTCTCGGTCGAGTGCACGAGTCCGTGGCTCCCGAGCGTGGCTGTCATGTGCCCTCACCGCCGTTCTGCGCGAATTGCAGCGATTCTATGCCGGGGGCTCTGTGCCGTGCCCGCCCGCTGCAGTCGGCTCGGCGGAGCATCTCTGGCCTGGGCAGATCCTGTCAGGTACGGTGGTTTCTCGGCCCGTGACACGGAGCGCTTATGGCCCAGCCCGCCAGCCCAGACCTCGATCGTCAGTGGCTGCTGGAGGCCGTAGAACTGTCTGCGCACTGTGTCCCATCTGCTACCGCCTTCTCTGTCGGAGCCGTCCTGGTCGCGGCGGATGGCAGCCTGCTGGCTACCGGCTACTCCAGGGAGAGTGAGCCGTCCGATCATGCCGAGGAACTGGCGCTGGGGAAAGCGGCCCGGGCGGGGGCTGGCCATCTGGTGCCCGGTGCCACGATGTACAGCTCGCTTGAGCCTTGCGCCGCACGTGCCTCACGGCCCATCCCCTGCGCGGATCTGATCATTGCCAACGGCGTCCGGAGGGTGGTCATCGCATGGCGTGAGCCGCCGATCTTCCTTCCTGGCGGGGGAGCGGTCAAGCTCCGCAAGGCCAATGTCACCGTCGTCGTGATGCCGGAACTCGCTGCCCGCGCACGTGCTGTGAACGCGCACCTGCTCTCGGCATTAGCGCCCGTCTGAGCCCGCTCGGGAAACAGCGTCTACGCGGTCAGCACCGGGCTCGGGCAGCTGGGCGGCCATTCAAAACAGGCGCAGGGCACCGTCGTCGAGGCCGCGCATCTCGTCGTAGTCAAGCGTCACGCAGCGGATGCCGCGGTCCTCGGCCAGCACACGTGCCTGCGGCCTGATCTCTTGTGCGGCAAGTACGCCCCGCACCGGCATGAGCAGCGGGTCCCGGTTCAGTAGCTCCAGGTACCGGGTGAGCTGCTCGACCCCGTCGATCTCACCGCGTCGCTTGATCTCCACGGCCACACTGACTCCGTCGGCGTCGCGGCACATCAGGTCGACGGGTCCGATGGCTGTCGGGTACTCCCGGCGCACCAGCCGCCACCCCCGGCCGAGTAGCTCCAGCCGGTCTGCGAGCAGCTCCTGCAGGTGCGACTCGACACCGTCCTTCACCAGGCCGGGGTCCTCGCCGAATTCGAAGGACGAGTCGCTGAGGACCTCGGCCAGTTCTATGGTGAGCGTCTCGCCCGACTTGCCGGTGACCACCCAGCGGCCTGGCTCTTCAGCAAGGCGGCACGGCGGTGACATCCAGTTCAGAGGCTTATAGGATCCCGTTTCGCTATGAATGCTGACGCTCCCGTCAGCCTTGATCATGATCAGCCTGGTCGCGAGCGGCAGATGCGCGGAGAGTCGGCCCGCGTAATCCACGCTGCACCTGGCGATGACGAGCCGCACGAGCAGCACTATAGGCAGTGCTGGTCTTTACGCGCGCAGGTTGTCGCCTAGGCGGTGGCCAGAAACCCCGCTGCTCGTATCTATGACACCGCGACCGCCACCGTCGGCCCCGCCTACTGTGAGCTAGGCGACGGGGGCGTGAGCGACGTCCGTGACCGCGCAGGACCACCGTGGCGGCCGAGCCGCGGCTGCGGCCCGGCGGCTGCTCAGCGGTAGTTCGGGACGTTACCTCCGGTCATGTTTTTGCGCTATCTGGTATCGCAGTGGAGACTAGCCCGGACTCGTATGCGAAGACGACGATCTGCACCCGGTCGCGCAAGCTGAGTTTCATCAGCAGGCGGGCGATGTGAGTCTTCACGGTTGTCTCGGCGATGAACAGCTGGGCGGCTATTTCGGCGTTGGACATCCCGCGCGCTACGGCCCGCAGGACATCCATCTCACGATGGGTCAGTGCGGTCAACTGGGATGCGGACGAGGGCATGACCGGCCGACTGTCGGCAAACCGCTGGATGAGGCGGCGGGTAACGGCAGGGGCCAGCAGTGAGTCCGATCCCCTGGCGGCCTGGCGGACCGCGGTCACGATGTCTTCCCCTGGCATGTCTTTGAGCAGGAATCCGCTCGCGCCCGCGCGCAGCGAATGGTAGACGTATTCGTCGAGGTCGAAGGTGGTGAGCATGAGCACTCGGGGCGGCGCCGCCTGGGCCAGTATCCGGCTGGTTGCCGCGATCCCGTCTTCCCCGGGCATCCGGACATCCATCAACAGCACGTCCACCGGTACCCGCTGGACCAGCTCGAATGCCTGCTGGCCGTCAGCGGCCTCACCGGCCACCTCCATGTCGGGCTCGCCTTCCAGGATCATCCGGAGGCCGCTGCGGACCAGCTCCTGATCATCGGCGATCGCGATCTTGATCATGGGCTCTCCGGCGCCGGGAGCCAGGCCCGTACCTCGAAGCCGCCGTCTGGTCGGCGTCCGTATTCTAGACAGCCGCCGTGCTCCTCGACCCGCTGGCGCATGCCGCGCTGGCCCTGGGAGTCACCCGCAACCCAGGTCGACGGCTCATCCCCGGCGCTGTTGGTGACCACCAGTTCGACCCGCGCCCCGGCCCTGCGGACACTGACATCGGCGGCGGCTCCGGGAGCATGCCGCAGGACGTTCGTCAGCGCCTCCTGCAGCACGCGGAACAGCGCCAGCTTAGTGGCATCCGGCAAGTCGGCTTCGTTCACGTCAACACGCGCGTTCACCGGCAGACCCGCCGTTCGCGCGTTGTCCAACAGTGTGGCGATTTCGGTTGGGGGGACGATGCCGGGCGATGCGTCGGCCACCGCCAGCCCGCTGCCGAAGCCCATCTTGAGTTCGGCTGACCCGTGCGCCGCGACCCGGGCGACGGTCGCCAGCGCGGCCGTGGCCTTGAGCGGATCTGATGTCCATAGGCGCCGCGCTGCTCCGGCTTGGAGCGCGATGATCGTCAGGTGATGACCGATCGAGTCATGCAGGTCACGCGCGATCCTGGCCCGTTCCTGTGCGACGGCGTGACGCAAGCTGACTTCGCCCTGCCCGGCGAGCAGCCGATTGTTGGCTCCCAGCTCCTCCACCAGGCGAGACCGCGCATTTAGGACGCAGCCGGCGAGCCAGGCTGCGAGCATGATGACGAACCCGTAGTTCTTGGCAAAGTCGGCCCATCCGAAGCACAACAGTCCACCTAGGCCGCAGATCCCCAGCCCTGCGGCCGCGCGGCGGCGGTCCCCGAAATACGCGACCATGAACGGCGGAACAAACGCCAGGCTGATGGCGGTGAACTTGGTGCCCAGCGAGGTCACGAACGCCGAGAATAGCCCAGCCGCCGTCCAGAGCGCTGCCGTCATGGCCAGCGGCGAGCGCCACGCAATCGCCAACGGCGCCGCGATGATCAGGCAGCCGAGCAGCGCGACCGGCATCGGCACGTGTACGTCCGGCGCGGCGCGCACCTGCAGCAGCAGGCCGGTGCCGACCACGGCCGCGGCCAGGGCCGTCCAGGTCATGGTAGTGCTGCTGGCAGCCCCATGTGCTGTCCTGGCGGGCGGGCCGACAGCAGCGAGATCCGCCGCTCCCGGACCAGCGGCGCCAGGCCCGGAATCGGCATCGGCCAGTGACACGACGACCTTGCGGGTCTCCGCGAGCAGGCCGCGTGCCCTGGTCTCGATGGCGGCTACCGCAGCGGGCTGGCCCTCACGCTGAGCAGTACCAACCTCGGCCTTCAGGCGATCCATCCCGGCCACCAGGTTCTCATCCAGCCGCCAGGCAAGCCGCAGGCGCTCGGTAGCCAGCGCGGTCTGGGTTTGCATGACCCGCTGGACCTCAAGTTGCCGCCGCTGCCCGGCCAGGACCTCGAGCTGCCGTTGGCGCCCGCGGACCAGTCGGCCCCCCAGGACGGCCATGCCGACGAGGAAGACAGCGAAGAAGGCGACCGCACCCAGAATCGACTGATCTGTCGGCT
>JASHSO010000362.1 GCA_030038715.1 Streptosporangiaceae bacterium | reverse complement strand
GCACGTTCCGGCAATGGTGGCATGCCGAGCACGGGGACTCGACGTGACGGCCCGCGCGGAGATTCTCTCCCGGATTCGCGCCGCCACAGCCGACCTGGCGGCCGCGGGGCCGGACAGCCCGGGCGTGGACAGCCCCGGTTACCGTGCTCGGGCCAGCCTGAGCGGTCATGCGCTGCTTGACCTGCTCGCCGAGCGGTTGGCGGACTACAAGGCGCTGGTCCGGCGGGCTGCGCCCGGGGAGCTCGGCACCGCCGTCTCAGCGGCGTTGCAACAGCGGCAGGCTCGGCGCGTTGCGGTACCACCGGGCCTCGACCTGCCCGACCTGCCAGCGGGGATCGAGACGGTCGCCGGGATTGATCTCTCGTCGGCCGACCTCGATGAGCTGGACGGTGTCATCACGACGGCCGCCGTCGCGATTGCCGAGACCGGCACGATCGTGCTGGACGGCACGCCCGGCCAGGGGACACGCGCGGTCACGCTGGTCCCTGACTACCACCTGTGCGTCGTGCGCGCGGATCAGGTGGTGCAGCTCGTGCCGGAGGCAATCGCCCGGCTGGAACCGCGCGCGCAGCGACCGCTGACCTGGATCAGCGGTCCGTCAGCCACGAGCGACATCGAGCTGAAACGGGTCGAGGGCGTGCATGGCCCGCGCACCCTTGAGGTCATCATCCTCGCTGCCGAGGATCTGCCGGACGACGGTCAGCCGGTGGTGTCCGCGGGACAGCCGTCCTGATCGGCTGACTCCTGCGCAGGCACGGCGCGGCTGGCCCGGCGAAGGCCGACAGCGACAAGGAGCGGCCAGCAGCTCGCTGGCGAGGAAGCCAGGCGCTCGGCGATGCCCAGGTCGCCACCGCCGCGCGTCTCGATCGCGACCCAGCCGAGCATGATGACGAACACGATGGTCGCGGCGGCAGCTGCGCGGGCCCGGAGGACCAGCGGGCGAGCGGGCGCACGCCAGACCGCGACGGTCGGCCACACCGCGATGGCGATCCCTCCGACAGCCGTCCAGGCAAGGTGCACAGGACCTGGTCCGGCCGCGGTCTCCGGTGAGGTCGCTATGCCGACGCTGCACATCCCGGCCAGCAGGAGCAAGCTGCGCGCGGGCAGGGACAGCCCTGTCAGCCCCGCGGCCGTCACCAGATAACAGCCGCCGACCGCGAACAGCACCGCTGTCATGATCCACCGGTCGGACCCGCCCTGGCCGGCCAGGCTGCTGATGGTGTCCTGGATCGGGCTGTAGGACGCTGGCTGGACCGCTTCGGCGACAAGCCAGCCAGCGGTCAGCACGAGAGGCGTGAGCGCGGCAGAAACGATTGCCCACGCGGGAACCGCATGGGCGTACTGCGCCGGGTGGGCCTGCGACCTGGCAAGACATCCCGGGTGGCGCCCGAGCGTGCGCGGGCCAGCCAGGCCTGCCAGCCTGGCCGCGAGTGACGTCTTCGCCTCGGCCAGCGGCGTACGTCGTACCGGAGCCATCCTCCATATCATCTAACACCGGTTAAGACGGCTCAACTCTGATCGGCGGGCGCACTGGCGTGTCGATGCAGCGGTGGTGGCGGCGGGCCGGCGTGTCGGTGTGATGGTGGCGGCGGGCCGGCGTGTCGCGGCTCAGGACTGCGGCGGCTCCGCGGCGAGATCAACCAGCCACTGCCTGCTCGCACTGGAGATGCGGGGCGGTACGCCGAGTTCGCGCAGCAGTTCGCTGGCCGCGGCCATCTCGTCGGCGCGCCGTCGCGCGTGACGCACGCTGCCCTGCTCGAGCCGGTCGACAGTGGCAGCGGTGGCACTGGCAAGCTCGCCGCGGATGTTCTCGCGCATCCAGTCCTCGCAGCCGGCCGCCTGGGCGGCGCGCAGCGCCTCGGTGACCGCGGCGGCCATGCCCTTGAAGAAGACGCTGCGGACGAGCTTGCGGGTGGCCGCAGCGCCCGGCCGCCCAGGCAGGACCTCGACCGAGGCGCCGAGCTCGCCGAGGATGGCGGCGAATTCAGCGGCGGCCTGGCCGCTGGCGAGCATCGGCGTGCGCAGCCCGTTGCCCGGTACCGGGGACATCAGCGCGACGTCGGTGAACCTGACTCCGGCGTCGGCGGCCAGCGTTGCCAGACGCTCCTTGAGCCCGGCCGATGCCGTGTTCAGGTCCGCGTACACCGCCCGCTCGCCGATCCCGGGCAGCGCGGCAGTCAGCGCGGCCTGCGACTCGTGCGCGCAGGTCAGTGACAAGATGACGGACGCGCCGCGGCAGGCGTCGGCGTCGCTGTGGCGCTCAATGATCCCCGGACCGGCCGGCACGCGCGGATCGAACGCCTGCACGGCTGCGCCGGCCGTGCACAGGCCGGCCGCGATCAGCGACCCCGCCTCACCGAGGCCGAGCACGGCCACGACGGGCCTGTCGCCGCTCACGGTTGTGCGGGCTCCGCCTGCACGGGCGCGGGCTGGACCGCCGACCGGCGCGTGGACCGCATGGTCGGGGGCTGCAGCGGCGCGGATCGGACGGCAGCAAGCTGGACGGACGCCGGTTGCGCCGCGGCGAGCGAGAGTGCCCGGAAGGCCTCGATGACGCTTTGCAGGTGCTCGTGCATGGCCTGCTCGGCCGCGGCGGCGTCCCGTGCTGTGACGGCTGCCACGATCGCCTCGTGCTGCGGCAGCGAGACTGTCGGGCGGCCGGGCACGAGCGAGAGCGAGAACCTGTGCCGCACGGTCTGGTCTCGCAACTGGCGGAGCAAGCGGGCGCACGTCTCGTGCGCGGAGATGTCACGGATCGTGGCGTGCAGGCGGACGTTGAGATCGCTGTAACGCAGCAGCTCAGACCGTTCCACAGAGGAACGCATGTCCCGCACGATACCGCGCAGCTCAGCCGATCCGGCCCTGGTGACGCGCTCGGCCGCGCGGGCCGCCTGCAGACCCTCCAGCAGCTTGCGCACTTCGGTGATCTCGATGGCCTCGTCCAGCGACACCTCGCGGACGCGCGCGCCCCGGTTGCGCTGGAACTCGACCAGCCCCTCCGCGGCCAGTTCCTGCAGCGCCACGCGCGCGATGAACCTCGAGGTGCCGTATCGCTCGCACAGGTCGACCTCGATCAGCCGCTGGTTGGGCGCGTACTCGCCCCGCACGATTGCGGCTCGAACCGCCTCGACCACCGCGAACTTAGAGTCGCCAGCCACCTGCAGCCTCCCGCTCGATAGCCGCTCGCCCAGATCTGCGACGCCCGACGTCATCGATCGACAGTTGCTGCTGATACAGCGTCATGAACTGTCGATCGATGCTGTTCGTGGCCGCCCGCATCTGGAGTCCCCCATGCATTTGTGGTTAGGTCAGGGCACGGGTGGAGTGCCGTGCGTGTGGAACGACTCGATCGTCTCCAGGCCCCACGCCTGTCCCTTCGCGCGCTCGGCCTGGGTCCAGGTGATGGGCACCCAGTCGGGCGCGAAGATCAGCCGTGCCAGCGGGTTGCATAGCTCGATCCTGTTCCCGCCAGGCTCGTAGACATACAAGAAGAACGTTTGCTGGATCGCGTGCTTGTGCGGCCCGGTCTCGATGAACACGCCCCGGTCCAAGCAGATATCGGCGGCCCGCAGGATTTCCTCGCGCGAGTCGGTGGCGAATGCGATGTGATGCAGCCGCCCGTTAACCCCCGTCCAGTCGTCGGTGTAAACCAGGTCGTAGGACTTCTGCGCGAAGTGCGTCCAGACCGCGGAGATGGTTCCGTCGTCGAGCATGATCTGCTCGGTGACCCGCCCGCCAAGCAGGTCACTGACGAACCTGCCGTTGGGCTCGCTCTGCGCGGCCAGGAAGTTCACGTGGTCAAGGCGCCGGACGCTGACGCCCCGGGCCGGGTAGGCCTGCGCCTGGTTTTTCAGCGATGGCTTCAGGTCGCCGCTAGGCCGGTACCACTCGGTCTCGAAATACAGCTCGAACTCGTGGCCGTCTGGATCCTTGAACAAGTACGTGGGCCCGATGCCCGCCTCGCCGTCGCGCCAGCCGACGCCGAATCCGGCCGCCTCGATGTCGGCCACCCGCCGTTTGAGCGCTTCCTCGCTCGACGCGCGCAGGCCGGTGCGGCGGATCCCTGAGGTGTTCGATCCGGTGAGCTTCAGGCTGTGGTGCTCGTAGTCGTCCCAGGTGCGCAGGTAGACCGAGTCGCCGCTGCTGCCGTTCTCGGTGAGCCCGAGCACCTGAGTGAAGAACCACAGGCTCTTCTCCGGTTCGGGGGTGAGCAGCTCGGCGTGGGCGAGGTGGGCGACATCATGCAGCAGAGGCATGCCGGCCTCCTACCGGGCGAGGGCAGCTGATGGGTAGACGGTTCCGTCGAAGAGCTTGCGTGCGGTGCGGACGGACCCTGCGCTGAGCACGCGGGGCGGATCGCTCGAGGTGTCGAGGTTTACTTCCACCTGCAGGTGGCCGGAAGGGTGCTCGACGTCGACCACGTGGCCGTCCGAGGAGGGGAACGAGGCGAGCTCGGCGCCGGTGCCCCCCGCCAACAGCGCGGTCACCACGCTGACGGCCCCAAGTACGCCGATCGAGTCGTGCAGCTTGACCGGGATGAAGGTGCGGGTGCAGATTGCGCCGCCGTCGCGCGAGGCGCTGACCAGCGTGGTCTTCGGCACCGACAGGCTGGTGACGTCGCCGAGGCCCATCAGCTTGCCGGCCGTCAGGCGCAGCGCCTGGATGCGGTCGGCAAGCTTTTCGTCGCTGGCGAGCTGGGCCACCGGCTCGTACCCGGTGATGCCGAGGTCGGCGGCGCGCGCCACCACCACGGGCATCCCGTTGTCCACGCAGGTCACCTCGGTGCCGTCGATGACGTCGCGGAGATTCCCTGTCGGCAGCAGGCTGCCGGTGGTCGAGCCGGCCGTGTCGGTGAACCTCAGCACGATCGGCGCGGCGGTGCCGGGAACGCCGGCGATCGATGCGGTGCCGGCGTACTCGGGGACGCAGCCCGGCGTGCGGAACACGGCCGTCACCACGCTGTCGGAGTTGACCATCCGGATGCGCGTGGTTGTGGTTTGCGGCCCGGCAGGGATCAGCCCGCGCTCGACCGCGAACGGACCGACAGCGGCCAAAATGTTCCCGCAGTTCTGCCGGTCGGTGATCGTCGGTGAGTCGACCCCGAGCTGGAGGAACAGGTAATCGACGTCGGCGTCGTCGCGCCGTGACCGCGATACCACGGCGACCTTGGAGGCCAGCGGGTGCGCGCCGCCTACACCGTCGACCTGCATGGGGTGGCCGCTGCCCATGACGGCGAGCAGCAGCGCGTCACGCTCGGCCGGGTCCGGCGGCAGGTCGTCTGCCAGGAAGTACAGCCCCTTGGAGGTGCCGCCGCGCATCATCATGCAGCGGATGCCCGCGTCCGCCAGGCCGCTCACGTCTGTCCCCCCTTGCCGAGATAGGACTCGTAGTCCAGGTACTCGACTCCCTGCTCGCTCAGCACCGACCGCAGCCCGTAGCGATCCAGGCCGAGTTCACCGCGGCGGAAGGCGGCACGCGACACGTCTTCCCTGTCGGCCCGTGCCTTAGCCGCGGCCAGGGCAGCTGCCACGCCCGTCCGCTGTACGACGACCACTCCGTCGTCGTCGGCGATGATGGCGTCGCCCGGGCAGACTGGCTGTCCGCCGATGCTGACCGGCACGTTCACCGCGCCGGCTGTGGCCTTGACGGTGCCCTGTGCGGACACGGCGGCGCTGAACACCGGGAAGCCCATCGCGTGCAGCTCGGCCACATCGCGCACGCCGCCGGTCGTCACCAGCCCGCGGACACCGCGCCGCTGCAGTGCAGTGGCCAGCAGTTCGCCAAACGCGCCGTCAGCCGACGGCGATGTCGTGGTGACGACCATGATGTCGCCCGGCCCGCACTGCTCGACCGCGGCGTGGATCATGAGGTTGTCGCCGGGCCAGCAGATCACCGTGACAGCGGTGCCGCCGATCCGCGACCCCAGGTACACCGGGCGGATCAAGGGGCCCAGGTACCCGGAGCGGCCGATCGCCTCGTGCACCGTCGCCACGCCGAACGCGGTGAGCGCGCCGACCTCGTCGAGGTCGGCGCGCGGGCACCCCGTCACCACCACGTTCCTCACTTCAGCACCCCCGTCACCTGCGGGTAGACGCGCAGGAACGCCTCGGCCATCGTGTCGTGTGCCAGGCCCAGGTTGGGCCCGGAGTCACGACGGAGTTGCGCCACCCGCCGCTTGACACCGAAGATCTCGCCGCGGGAGGCTGCCAGCGCCATGGCGCCGCCCGCCCGCCAGACGAAGTCCCCGGCGTGCGCGCTGACGACGAGAGCCGGTCCGGCTCCGCTGCCACTCATCGCGTGCTCCTCTCCACTGCCAGACTCGCCACTGCCAGCCTCGCCACGGTCGGCCCAAGGCTCACACCGAACCCCAGACCTCCTGCGCGGTCTCGACGACCAAGGTCAGTTTGTCCCACTGCTGCTGCTGGGTGAGGTCGTTGCCCTCCTTGGTGGAGGAGAAGCCGCATTGCGGCGACAGGCAGAGCTGGTCGATGTCGATGAACCTGGCGGCATCCTCGAGTCGCCGCTTCAGGTAGTCCTTGCTCTCCAGCTCGCCCCGCTTGGAGGTGACCAGCCCTAGCACGACCTTCTTGCCCTTCGGCACGAACCGCAGCGGCTCGAACCCGCCGGAGCGTTCGTCGTCCCACTCGCAGAAGAAGCCGTCCACATCCAGGTTGTTGAACAGCGCGTCCGCCACGAACTCGTAGCCTCCCTCGGCCGCCCACATGGACTGGTTGTTGCCGCGACACATGTGCGTGGTCACGGCGAGATCTGCGGGGCGGCCGGCCAGAGCCTTGTTGATGTTCTCGATGTAGCGCTCGTGCTGATGCTCGGGATCCCCGCCGATGTCGGCGACGTGCTGGCGCTGAGCGGGGTCGTTCATGTACGCCAGGCTGGTGTCGTCGAACTGCAGGTACCGGCAGCCGAGGTCGTAGAGCCTGCGTACTTCGTCTGCGTAGGCCGCCACCAGGTCGGCCCAGAACCCGTCGAGGTCGGGGTAGACGGCATTGTCGATGGCCGACCGCCCGCCGCGGTAGTGCACCATACTCAGCGACGGGATGGTGAGCTTGGGCACCGCAGTGGTGACCGTATCGCGCAGGAATGCGAAGGCGTCGCCGAAGATCGTGTGCTCCAGCGTCACTGGCGCGACGACGTGGGCCGACGGCGGTGCCCATTCATAGCGCCGCTGCTGGTTGTGGAACTCCACCCTGATCGTGTCGTCCTGGACTTTTTTGATGCCGCCGAGCTGGTAGATGAAATCCATGTGCCAGGACTCGCGACGCAGTTCGCCGTCGGTGGCAGCCCTGAGCCCGACCTCCTGCTGGCGGCGCACCACCTCGGCGATTGCGGCGTCCTCGGCGTCCTTGAGTTCGTCGGCGCTTATCCGCCCAGCGGTCGCTTCCTGCCGTGCTCGCAGCAGCTCGGGCGGACGGAGCAGGCTGCCGACGTGATCAGCGCGAAACGGCGGTCGGCTCGCGGAACGTGCCGAACTGGCCTGGTCCTGGGTGCTCTGGGTGTCCGGCATGCCGGTCGCTCTCCTCGTCGCAGATCGTTCACAGGATTGTAGACAATATCGTGCCCGGTATCGAGCGCGGGCGGAGGGCGGCCGGCCCGCGCACGCGGGAGTAGCTACCCCCTGCCTTGGTCGGCGCCAGCCTCCCTGGCGCTTGCGGT
>JASHSO010000361.1 GCA_030038715.1 Streptosporangiaceae bacterium | reverse complement strand
TGCTTTGAGCGTCGCTTTTGCTTGCTGCTATCTGCTTGCCTCTCGCCAAGCAGTACTAAATGACTCTAAGTTGCCTCCATCGGCTCCTAGAGGGAGGCACATGAGCACGTTCGGTGAGATCGCCCTGGCCCGCGAGCGTGAGCGTCAGAGGCGCTCGCAAGTGGCTAGCAGGCAGTACGAACTCGACGCTTTCAACGACGAGGTTGATCAACATCAACGGGAGCAGGAAGCCGACGGCCTCCTGACCAGGCACGCCAAGCAGATCGTCTACCGCAGTCTCCGCGACACACAGGAGCTGGCGGCCGGCGATCTCGTTATCGGCCGCACGCTGCTTGAGTTCGACGAAGACCTTGCCTGGCGCCGGCGCCAGGCTCTTGACGCGCGGTTCTACGGGCGTCGCTGATGCGGTACCTCGTCCTCCTCGGTGCAGTGGCCGGAGCCGGTGTTCTTATCTGGCTCTGGCCACTGGCCAGCAGCTTGAGCTTCGGTCTGGCGCTGCTCATCGTGGTCTGTCTGGCGTGGAATCGCATGACCGGGTGGGAATACGACGGGAGACTCAACCTCTACCTGCCGCCAAAGGCGCAGGGGCTCATAAACGAGCTGCGCGTCAAGGCCCGCAATTGGGATGAGTACGTGCGTGCGGAGCGCGACTACGAACGCACCAGCCAGCAGAAGGCCGAGATCGTCCGGAGGTACAGGAGGGGCTGGTGAGTGAAACCCGCAGTGCTCCGGCACCTATCAGCCCGGTCGGCCTCCCGGCCCATCAGGCGGCTTGTCCAGCCTTCCGCGAGATGGACACCGACTGCCGGGCGAGCGACACCCGAGTGTGCCGTCTCGGGGCGCTCTGGCGGCGGGCGGGCGAGATAGCCGCTGCTGCCCTCGGCGAGGCTGCCACCGACGGTTGGGGCCTCTGACCTGAAGGATTACTCCTTCGAAGCCGCCCTGCCAGTTGGGAGGCGCGCGTGATAGCCAGTGCTCCACTACGGCGGCTCATGTCCTTGGCCCGCTACGTGGCCCAGCTGACTGATTGTGACCCCGTCATGCACGAGCTCATTGCTCGGCTCGTGCTCGACTTCCGAGCGCAAGCCGATCGGTACTTGGAGCAGTTGTGGAAGGACAGCAGCTTTGAATAGGCTCCAGAGTGCTCTCCTCGTTATGGTGCTGGTGACGATCTGCCTGCACTTCTTGGTGGCCGCTTTGACCCCGCTCCTGGCTTATGCCATGGCCCTGGTCATCTTCATCGTGATCGCCCGTCGTCTCTTCTAGGCGAAGTCCTGCAGTTGGTCCGGCTCTACTGCCGACTATGCGAACCGGTTCCGGGCAGCGGCTCGGACGGCACGCGTTTAACCAGGCGCCGGGCCAGGATCTGGGCTTCGATCTCAGCTCGGGGCATGCCGTGTCGTCGCTGGCTGGCGACCGCCTCTGCCTGCCCGTTGCGCAGCACTTCGCCGAGCGGCCGGGTTGTGCCGGTCGTTGGGGTGACCGCCTGGCCGCCGACGCAGCCCTTGAGGGCGATCTCGAAGCGACCGAGCCCGGACAGATCGCTCCTAGTCAGCGGGGCGAACCGGGGTTCGAGGGCCTTGGCATCGTCATACTCCACCTGAAAGAGGATGTGCGTCCGCATGGTGCCCAGCGTCGCCTCCTTGATGCCGGTCGGCAGCTGGGCCAGGATCTGGTGGGCCAGATTCAGGCCGACGCCCAGTCCACGGGCCTGGGCGGCCATCTCGGAGAGGTCGTCGCCGGCCCCGAAGCGGACGACGTTCTGGAACTCGTCGATGTAGACGAAGAACGGGCGGCGCCGGGTCGGTGGCACTCGGATCCGGCCTTGGATGGCCTGCCAGAGGGCGGCCACTAGGAGCGAGCCGATCAAGTCGGCGGTGGGACCGCCGAGCTTCCCCTTGGCCAGGGAGACCAGCAGGATACGGCGGCGGAAGAACTCCTCGTCGAGGGCCAAGCCCTGGCTCTGGCCGAGGACCAGCCGGCCGCTGCCGCGCATCGAGAAGGCCCGCAGCTTGTTGAGGACCGGCCCGATGGCCTGCAGCCGCTGGGAGTCGCTGAGGCTCTCGTCGTACCACTGCCAGTAGGGGCGGAGGTGATTCGGTAATCCCTGATGCGACTTGACGTATTGGCGGAGAGCGGCGTTGGTCAGCAGCTCAGGCACCTCCATCAGGGTGAAGGCGGACCCATCCGGTGCAGCGGTATGGGTCAGGCTGAGCAGGGCCATCCGCAGGACATCGTCGGTCCGCGGCCCCCAAGAGTCCCGGTAGATGGAGTAGAAGATGCCAAGCAGGTGGTCGGCGGCCACCTCCCGGCTGCCATCGCTGCCGTTCGGTACGGCCAGCGGGTTGAAGCCGACGACCGCTGCATTGGTTTCGCTCGGATCGAGGACGACAAGGTCCTCTAACCGATTGGCCGGGAGGCGAGCGGCAATGTCGGTCACCAGGTCGCCCTTAGGGTCGATGACACAGATACCGTTACCCGCGGCGATGTCCTGCAGCGCCATGTTGCAGAAGAGGGCCGACTTGCCTGCCCCGGTCGGCCCCATGATGTGGACGTGGTGCAGGCGGTCGGCCGTCGCCAAGGCGAGCCGTCGCTTCGGCGTCTCCGGGTAGTTGGACTCCGCTACGACTAGGCCTCTAGAGGCCATCGTCGGCGGGGGCGGCAGCTGCCGGGCCTGACCCTTGGTCACCCCGGCGAGATGGACCGACCCGATCGGCCAGGCGAGGAGGCTGGCGACTTCGCTGAGGGCCAGCTGGGTCGGCGCGATTCCAGGCCACCGACTGTCCGTCAGCCGGTGGCAGACCACCGACGACGGCAGCCAGCGACGCCGCAGGTGGTTATCGGCCGTCTTGGTACTGGCCAGGACGGCTTGGACCCGGAAGAGAAGGCG
>JASHSO010000360.1 GCA_030038715.1 Streptosporangiaceae bacterium | reverse complement strand
GCCCGGACGGCGAGGTTACGATCCGGGCACAAGTCACGATCAACGCCTCGGGCGCGTGGGCCGGGCGCGTCGCGGCCATGGCCGGTTGCAAGGTCGGCGTCCTGCCTGGTAAAGGGATCATGGTGGCCACCAACCACCGGCTGGTGAACACCGTAGTCAACCGGTGCGAGATGCCGGCCGACGGGGACATCCTGGTGCCGATCAGGACCGTCAGCGTGATCGGCACCACCGACACACAGGTTGCCGACCCCGACGAGTGGCCGATCACGCGCGAGGAGATCGACCAGATGCTGGCGGCGGGGGAGAACCTCGTCCCCGGCTTCCGCCAGGTGCGAACGCTGCGGGTGTGGGGCGGCGTGCGCCCGCTGTTCCAGGACGAGGCGCCGGCCGAGACCAGGGACGTCACCCGGGCCCACGCCGTGCTCGACCACCGCCAACGGGACGGTGTTGGCGGTCTCGTCACCATCACCGGCGGCAAATTCTGTACCTACCGGCTGATGGCACAGGACGCGGTAGACGCGGCCTGCAAGGTCCTCGGCACGGATCGGCACTGCCGGACCGCCGACGAGCCGCTACCGGACTCGCATGAGCAGCACTTCTACCACATGGGGTCCCGGCTGGCCGAGCGCGAGCAAACCCTGCACGATGAGCAGCTGATCTGCGAATGCGAGCTGGTCCGCCGCGGCAGACTCGAGGACACGATTGCCCGTCGCGGTACACCGAGCCTCGACGACATTCGCCGCGCGCTTCGCCTTGGCATGGGCCCTTGTCAGGGCGGCTTTTGCATCTACCGGGCGACCGGGATCCTGCATCAGGCTGCGCGGCTGTCCGCCGCGGAGGCGGACAGGGCACTGCTGGACTTCTTGCAGGAGCGGTGGAAGGGCGTCAGCCCGCTGCTGCACGGCGACCAGCTACGCCAGGCCTGGTTGGACGACTGGATCTTTCAGGGCGTGCTGGATGTGGCGCACCTGCCAGCGAGCGTCCAGGAAGAGCCGCGCGACCGGGCGCCGGCGTGATCAGCGCGGCACAGGCCCGGCACGCCGACGTCGTGGTCATCGGCGCCGGGCTGGCGGGCCTGACCGCGGCGACTCGGCTAGCCGAGGCCGGCCTTCGCGTGCTCGTCGTTGCCAAGGGCCTTGGTTCGCTGCGCCTCGCCCCGGCCACGATCGACATCCTGGGCTACGAGCCCGGCCTCGTCGGCGACCCGCGCGGCGCGCTGCCGGGCTTTGTCGCAGCGCACCCGGAGCATCCGTACGCCCTTGTCACGCCGCAGCTGCTCGACGACAGCGTGCAATGGCTCAAGGAGCATGTCGACTTCTGCGCTTACGTCGGCGACCCTGGCACGAACATGCTGCTGCCTACCGCGATCGGGGTTCCCCGGCCGAGTGCAGTAGTGCCGGAAACCATGGCCTCCGGCGATGTCCGCTCCAGCGTCAGCCTGGTGATCGCTGGCCTGCGCGAGCTGAAGGACTTCCATCCCGCGCTCGCGGCCGAGAACCTGCAGGCTGCGAGCGCTGCCGCCGGACGCGACGTGTCGGCCAGGCCAGTGCTGCTAAACGCCCCGGTCGGCAGCGAGGTCGACCTCAGCTCGCTGGCCCTGGCGCGCAGGTTCGAGGACCCGGCGTTCCGAGAGGCGGTCGCGGCACAGCTCCGGGCCGCCGTACGCGACGAACAGGCCATCGGCGTGCCCGCGGTACTCGGGCTTGGCCAGGTGGCGCCGGTGTGGTCGGCCCTGCAGGAGTCCGTAGGGCGGCCGGTCTTCGAAATCCCTACGATCCCGCCCTCGGTTCCCGGGTTCCGGCTAGCCAGCGCGCTGCAAGACCGGCTGCGAAGGGCGGGCGGGCGGCTGCTGCTCGGGGCTGCGGTCACCGGACCCGAACTGCGGAACGGAGACCTTGCCGGGGTGCGAGTTCAGTCTGCGGCCCGGCAGTCGGCGCGGACGTGCCGCTGGGTAGTGCTCGCTACGGGCGGGCTCGCATCGGGCGGGATCGACGTCGATCTGTCGCTCAGGGCGAGAGAGTCGGCACTCGGGCTCCCGGTGAGCGGGCCAGGCCCCGGGGCGGCGGCGTTCCTGCCGGGTTACTTTGACGCGCATCCGATCGGCACCATCGGGCTGCGAGTCGACAAGGCCTTGCGGCCGGTCGGGGCGAGCGGTGAGCCCGTCCACTCGAACGTGCTGGCGGCCGGCGCGGTCATAGCCGGCGCCCGGCCGTGGCAGGAGAAGTCCGGGAACGGCATCAGCTTGGCCACGGGCTACCTCGCGGCGGATCTGATCCTGGAGGAGGCCGGATGACCGACGAGCACGGACCCGATCTCATGCGCGCCTCCCTCGACCACTGCGTGAAGTGCACGATCTGCGAGAGCGCCTGCCCGGTCGCGGCGGTCACCCCGCTGTTCCCTGGGCCGAAGTACGTCGGTCCGCAGGCCGAGCGGTTCCGTACCCACGATCCGTCGGTGGACGCCTCGCTCGACTACTGCTCCGGCTGCGGCATCTGCACCCTGGTCTGCCCGCAGGGCGTGCATGTCGCCGAAATCAACGCGCATGCCAGGGCGGCGATGAAGCGCGAGCGCGGCATGCCGTTGCGCGACCACCTGCTCGCCCGGTCAGGCCTGGAGGGCAAGCTGGGCACGCCCGTCGCCCCGCTGGCCAATCTTGTCCTGTCCAACCGCCGGGTCCGTGAGCTAACCGAGCGGTTCATCGGGATCCACGCCGAAGCGCCGCTGCCGAAGTTCGCCGGGCACACCTTCCAGCGCTGGGCCCGCCGCCGCCCGGCGGCAGCTGGCCAGCAGCAGGTGGTGTACTTTCACGGCTGCAGCACCAACTACTTCGAGCCAGGGCTCGGCCGGATGACCGTCGCCGTGCTCGAGCACAACGGGTACAGCGTGCTCGTGCCGCCGCAAGACTGTTGCGGCCTGCCGCTACAGTCCAACGGGATTTTCGGCACGGCCCGCAGCTACGTGCGGCGACTAGTCGCCCACCTGGCTCCGTACGCCAGGGACGGCTACAAGATCGTTGCGACGTCGACGAGCTGCGGCTTGATGCTGAAGCGAGAGGCCATCGAGATCCTGGGGATACCGGACGAGGACCTAGCCGTGGTGAGCCGGCAGACCTACGACATTTGCGAGTTCCTGGCGGAATTGGATGCCGAGGGAATGCTGGCTACCGACTTCGGCCCCGTCCCGATGACGGTGACCTATCACGCTCCCTGCCAACAGCAGGGCCACAATATGGGCAAGCCCGCACTCGACCTGCTCGGGCAGATCCCCGAGCTCACAGTGATCGAGTTGGACCGGGCATGCTGCGGAATCGCCGGCACCTACGGCCTGAAGCGTGAGAAGTACGACATCGCCATGAAGGTCGGTAGCGGACTGTTCGGCGACATCCGCGCTGAGGCCCCCGACCTGGCTGTTTGCGACAGCGAGACGTGCCGGTGGCAGATCAGCCATGGCACTGGGGTGAGATCTGTCCACCCGGTGGAGATCCTCCATCGGGCCTACGGCCTGAAGTAGCGGCCGCGATGGTCGGAATCGTCATCGTGTCGCACAGCGCACGGCTGGCCGAGGGCATTGTCGAGCTGGCTAGGGAAATGGCCGGGCCCGACGTCGCCATTGTCGCGGCAGGCGGCCTGGACATGCCGGACCGGCCGCTGGGCACGGACGCGGCGCTGATCATGCGCGCGGTGGAGCAGGCGTGGAGCGAGGACGGAGTCCTGGTCCTGATGGACCTGGGAAGCGCCGTGCTGTCGGCCGAAATGGCCGCCGAGATGCTGCCGGACGAGCAGCGGTCCAAGGTCGTGTTGTGCGAGGCGCCCGTTGCGGAAGGGGCGGTGGCGGCCGCGGTCGCTGCGCGGCTCGGGCAGAGCCTGGCCGCGGTGG
>JASHSO010000359.1 GCA_030038715.1 Streptosporangiaceae bacterium | reverse complement strand
GGAACACAAGAGCCTGACCGCGGCCCAGCGGGCGCTGGCCACCCAGATGATCGAGGTCTCGGACAACGACGCGGCGTCCGACCTGTGGGACGAGACCGGCCGCACCGCGCTGCAGCACTTCCTCAACCTGGCCGGGATGAACGAGACCCAGCTCGGCCCCGGCGGCTACTGGGGCCTGACCCAGATCACCGCGCACGACGAGCTCACCCTGCTCAAGCTGCTGACCAGCAAGAACTCGGTCCTGACCACGGAGTCGCGCGACTACGTCCTGAACCTGATGGCCCACGTGGTCTCCTACGAGCGCTGGGGCGTTCCGGCCGGGGCGCCGACCGACGTGACCGTGCACGTGAAGAACGGCTGGCTGCCCCAGCCGACGCACGGCTGGCGGATCAACAGCATCGGCAGCTTCTCCGGGGCCGGCCGCGATTACATGATCGTGGTGCTGTCGATGGATAATCCGACCATGGCCTACGGGGTGGACACGGTTCAGGGCGTCGCCGAGGTGATCAACCACGGGCTGAACCCGGACGCGACGGCGGTGTTCCCGCCCGCCGCCCCGAACCCCACCTGGGGCAAGCCGGACGAGCAGATCCCCGGAGCCGGGTGAGCGTAACCGCCGACAGCCGTGTCGCGGCGCGTTCCGTCTTCCCCGACTGGCGGTTCGCGCCGAACATCGGCGGCCATCCGGACGTCTACGAGATCGAGAACCAGGCAGTCGACCGAGCGGGGCACGTGCTCGGGGCGATGCGGGCGCTCGCGCCGTGGGCAAACGCGAGCCTGGTCGACCTGGGCTGCGGGACGGGTTTCTGGCTGCCCAGGTACGCCGGGGCCGCCCGCGTGATCGGCATCGAGCCTGATCCGGCGCTCCGGGCTGCGGCCGCGGCTCGCGTGGTGAGTGGGGCGCCGGGCACTCACGTGCTGGCCGGGTCGGCCGAGCACATGCCGCTTCCAGATGGCAGCGTGGACGTGGTGCATGCACGATTCGCCTATTTCTTCCCGCCCGGTACCGAGGTGGGGCTGGCCGAGGTGCTGCGGGTGCTACGCCCCGGGGGGCGGCTGGTCGTGGTGGACAACGATTATCGCTGGGGCGAGTTCGCCGAGTTGCTTGCTGTAGCCGCCACGCAGCCGCCGTCGCGGACCGCGGCCGAGGTCGATGCGTGGTGGCTGGAGCGGGGTGCCACCCGGCACGAGGTTCGTTCGCACCTCCAGTTCGCCAGCCGCCCGGAAATGTCTGCCGTGCTGGGCATCGAGTTCCCTGCCGAGGTTGCCAGTGCCTGGCTGCGCAGGCACCCGTCCGCGCTGCGGCTGAGTTACGGGTTTGTGTTGTTCGTAGTGCAGGCGTGAGGGTGGCGGCATCCGCATCCTGTTTCCTCGCGCAGGCGACCATATCTCACCCGGTCCGGATGATGCGCCCAGGCGTGACCCTGGCCAGTCTTGGCCTGTGACCATGGCTAACAGAACAGGGGGTCGCCGATGCCAGCCGCAACTATGGAGGCTCCGGCCACCGAGGCACCGCGCCGGAGTGTGCGGTCGTTCCGGCTCGACACCACGTTTGCCGACCTAACGCCGGCAGAGCGCGCGGTCCGCGGCAAGGCAGCCAGGGCCGAGGTGCCGCGCGCCAGCCACGCCGCCTTCGACCCGCCGCCCGACCGGCCGGACCCCATCGACCTGCTGGAAGACCAGGCAGCGTCCAGAGTTCCTGAGCTGATACCAGTCCGGTACGGCCGGATGGCGGAATCGCCATTTGCCTACTTCCGGGGCGCAGCCCTGCCGATGACCAGCGACCTGGCCGCAACGCCCGTTTCTGGGCTGTCCGTGCAGGCATGCGGTGATGCGCACCTGTCCAACTTCGGGGTATTCGGGTCCCCGGAACGGCGCCTTATCTTCGACATCAACGACTTCGACGAGACTCTTCCCGGTCCGTGGGAATGGGACGTCAAGCGGCTCGCCACGAGTCTTGAGATAGCCGCGCGCGAGAACGGGTTCGCCGACAAGCAGCGGCCGGAAATAGTGCAGAACGCCGTCAGCCAGTACCGGGAGTCAATGCGCAAGTTCGCCGGTCAGTCAAACCTCGACGTCTGGTACACGCACGCCGAACTCGACGAGATGCGCCGCCAGTTCCAGGACGAGTTCACCGCCCGGCAGCGCAAGCTTGTGGATAAGGGTATGGCCAAGGCGCGCACCAGGGACAGCATGCGGGCACTCGACAAGATGACGACCCTGGTAGCCGGACAGCGGCGTATTGTCGCCGATCCGCCACTGGTCGTGCCGCTCGACGACATGCTTCCCGATCAGCGGGACAGGGCGGGCTTCGAGTCCGCGCTCGTTAAGTTGATCGACGGCTACAAGCGGACCCTGACCACCGACCGGCGGTACCTGCTCGACCAGTACCGGTTCGTTGACATCGCACGCAAAGTGGTCGGCGTCGGCAGCGTCGGGACCCGGTGCTGGATCGTCCTGCTCCAGGGCCAGGACGAGGCCGACCCGCTGTTCCTGCAAGTGAAGGAGGCGCCCCCGTCGGTACTCAGCGCTTACGCCGGGGCCAGCAAGTACTCGAACCAGGGGCAGCGGGTGATCGCAGGCCAGCGGCTGATGCAGGCGATCAGCGACATCTTCCTCGGCTGGCAGCGGGTCACCGGGTTGGACGGCCAGGTCAGGGACTTTTACGTGCGCCAGCTCAGGGACTGGAAGTTCTCACTGGACGTCGAGAGCATGGTCCCGCGCGGCATGCGGATGTACGCGGGCTTGTGCGGGTGGACGCTGGCCCGCGCGCACGCGCGCTCGGGCGACCGGATCGCCATCGCGTCCTACCTCGGCCGGTCCGACGCCTTCGACCGGGCGATCGCCGACTTCGCCGTGGCGTACGCAGACCAGAACCAGCGTGACTACGATCACCTCGTCCAGGCCATAGCGTCAGGCCGGATCACCGCGGAGCCCGGGCTGTAGCACAAAGCGCGGTGCCCGGGCTAGTTCTCGCATCCGCTTCTCGCATCCGCGGGCGGATAGCCGGGTGCGATCTTCGCGCTGCTGGCGTGCCGTCCCGTGACAGGGATGCAGCCCGAGTTGTGGTTGGAACAGCCGTGTGCGCGTGACACGCCACGCCACACGCCGGCGTACAACCGGCGCTACCGGTGGTCATGGGCGAAAATGGGCTGTGCCTGGACGCGGGAGTCCGGAGTTGCACCATGGACCTGGGTAACCAGGCTGGTGAGCGGCATGTACAGGAGGTTCGATGACTGTCAAGATCGCCTGCGTGGTGTTCGACTGCGTCGACGCCCTGGTTGTGGGCGGCTTTTGGTCTGCGGCGATCGGGCGCCCGCTGGACCCGGAGCCGTCAAGCGAGTTCGCCAGCATCGGATTTCACGGACGCCGAGACAGGACGGGATGGGGACCGGTCGAACGCGACGCTGACCCCACGTGGCTATTTGCCCGCGTGCCGGAGTCGAGGACAGTCAAGAACCGCGTGCACCTGGATGTCATCGCGACCGACCCGGAAGTCGAGATCGCGCGCCTGGTCGAGCTCGGCGCCACTCGCGTCGCTGACAAAGACGAGTACGGGTACACCTGGACGCTGATGGCCGACCCAGAGGGTAACGAATTCGACCTCGGGAAGGCGCTGTAGCTCCGCCCAGCTTGGGCGCCTGGACTCAGGCGGTATCGGTCCCAGGTGAAACCGTGGCCAGGCGCGCCCCTACCAACTATCATCCAGATGCACGGACTATAGTACGGGCGTAGGTACTATAGTTAACGCAGGCGCGCGCGACCCAAGGGGTGTCATGGAACTGAGTCGGCCGCTGGCAACGATCACCCCGACGCTCGACGGCGATGTCCTCACGGTGCTGGCTCGGCATGAGGAAAGCTTCACTACCGGCCAACTCCACCGCGTGCTCAGTCGCTACTCAGTGGAGGGAATCCGCAAGGTTCTGATGCGCCTCACCCGGCAGGGTGTCATCCACGCCGAGCTAATTGGTAACACCTACAGCTACCGACTGAATGACGAGCATCTCGCCGCCAAGCCAATAAGGGAACTCGCTCAGATACAAAGCACACTGCTGCACCGCATCGAGCGGCGGCTTGATAGCTGGTCATACCCCCCAAAGTACGCCGCCGTCTTCGGCTCTGCGGCGCGCGGCACAATGACCGAAGCCAGCGACCTCGACCTGTTGCTGGTTCGCGCCGACGACATCCCCGATGACGTCTGGGAAGGCCAAGTCGCCGACCTGGCTGCCGACGTCAGCAGGTGGACCGGTAATGATGCTCGTCCCCTTGAATACATGGTCAGCGAGTTGAATGCAGCACGCGACGAGCCCGTGCTGCGGGCCATATTGACCGAAGGACTGACTGTTGCCGGAAGCCGGGCGTGGCTGATCCGGCAACTCCGGAAACCGAAGGAACGAGATGGCGCGGATTAGTCCGTGCACGCCCGAGATGCGCCGCGGCCGTCTGCGTAAGGCGAACCAGTTCATCGACGCCGCGACGACAATCGCCGACAGCGCCGATGATGAAGCCGATGTTGCCGACGCGTTCGTAACAATGTGCGTTCACGCCGGTATTGCGGCTGCGGACGCCATCTGCTGCGCACGCCTTGGTCAGCAAGCGCAGGGCGAGGACCACACAGCGGCCGTGGCCCTGCTCAGCAAGGCCGACAGCGGATCGGCGAAACACCTGCGGGCCCTGCTAAGCATGAAGACAAAGGCCGGATATACCCATGCCAGCGCGACAGCTGCCGACGCCAAGCGGGCCGTCCGGGCAGCTGAAGCGCTCGTCGAGACCGCCCGGCGAGTTAATGCTGGTTAGGCCCTCAGCTACCCGTCAGCCTTTACCACGCCGATCGGGCAGCTCACGCCGGTACCGTGGTCGGGGCAGTAGCCGTTCGGCACCTTGTGCAGGTACTGCTGGTGGTAGTCCTCGGCGAAGTAGAAGTCGCCGGCCGGGACGATCTCCG
>JASHSO010000029.1 GCA_030038715.1 Streptosporangiaceae bacterium | reverse complement strand
AGCACGTACCGCTGGAAGGCCTCGGCAGGTGTCCCGGTGTAATGCTCCAGCCTGTCGATGGACAGGGCCATCCGCTCCGGGCCGAACAGGAAGAGCTTCTTACGCCGCAGGTCCCAACGGGTCTCGTCGACCGCAGGCCCGATGTCAGGCTCATGCAGGTCGACGGCTCGCCGACCCTCGGACACCGAGATGCGCGCTCCCGCCTGAGCCAGTCGGCCAAGTTCGCGTTCCAGGTACCACCGGATGGCCGCTGGGGCGGCGAATTCGCCGTCGAGTACCGGATTGTGCCTCGACCACGGTCGCTCGACGGTCAGCCGCGAGTATCGGCCCGCCTTGTCCAGTGCCTCCATAGCCTGGCACAGCTGCTCGATCCGCCCCGCCTGCTGGTCCGGAGGAAGCGCCGAGAAATCCACCGACTCCGTCATCGAGCCATCATGCCAGCACTCGCGATTGGTGTGGCCGACCGCGTCGCAAGAGTACAGGCACCCTTGCTCGGCGTGTCACATCATGCCGTAAGCCAGCTCCTGGCCAGCTGAAAGCGCCGTCGGCAACACTCGCCTGGCCGCCGAACGGATGGGATCCTGGCTATTTCAGCACGTCGGCGAGGAGCTGCTGCGCGTCCTCCTGGATTCGGGCCAGGTGACCGGGCCCGCGGAACGACTCGGCGTAGAGCTTGTACACGTCCTCGGTGCCGGACGGCCGAGCGGCGAACCAGCCGGACTCGGTGACCACCTTGATCCCGCCGAGCGGCTCGCCGTTACCTGGCGCGACCGTCAACCGGTCAAGTACGGGCTCGCCGGCCAACGTGGCGGTTCCAACCTGCTCGGGCGACAACCTGGCAAGCAGCGCCTTCTGCTCCCGGCTGGCTGGAGCGTCGATGCGGGCGTAAGCGGACTCGCCAAGCCGCGCGGTCACCGAGCGGTACAGCTCGCTCGGCGTGCTGCCGGTCACCGCGATGATCTCAGCAGCCAGCAAGGCCAGGATGATCCCGTCCTTGTCGGTGGTCCACACCCGCCCGTCCTTGCGCAGGAACGAGGCACCCGCGCTCTCCTCGCCCCCGAACGCGACGCTGCCGTCAAGCAGGCCGGGCACGAACCACTTGAACCCGACAGGGACTTCGAGTAGCCGGCGGCCGCAATCGTCGGCCACCCGGTCGATGACCGAGGAGCTCACCATGGTCTTGCCGACGGCGGCGCCCGCCGGCCAGCTGTTCCGGTGCTGGAACAGGTACTCGACCGCGACGGCCAGGTAGTGGTTCGGATTCATCAGGCCCGCGTCCGGGGTGACGATGCCGTGCCGGTCCGCATCGGTGTCGTTACCGGTGGCGACTGCATACTCGCCGCGCCGGGCGATCAGCGAGGCCATGGCGTGCGACGATGAGCAGTCCATCCGGATCCGGCCGTCCCAGTCCAGCGTCATGAATCGGAACGTGGCGTCGACAACCGGGTTGACCACAGTCAGGTCCAGCTTGTACCGGTCCGAGATCTCGCCCCAGTAGCCCACGCTCGCGCCGCCGAGTGGGTCAGCGCCGATCCGCACCCCGGCGCTCTGCACCGCGTCCACGTCAACAACGGAGGGCAGGGCGGCCACGTACTGCCCGAGAAAATCGAATCGGCCGGCCGCCGCCCGCGCTCTCAGAAGGGGAACGCGGCGAGCCTGCCGCATGCCTCCCGCAAGCAATTCGTTTGCCCGGCCCTCGATCCACGAGGTGACCTGCGAGCCCGCGGGGCCGCCGTCGGGCGGGTTGTACTTGAACCCGCCATCCTCTGGCGGATTGTGCGACGGGGTGACCACGATGCCGTCGGCCCGGCCCGGGTCGTCCGGCTTGCGTCCCTCGTTGTGGACCAGGATCGCGCGTGACACCGCAGGCGTCGGCGTGTAGCCCTCCCGGCTGTCAATAAGCACCTGCACGTCGTTGGCCGCGAGCACTTCCAGGGCCGTCACGAGGGCGGGCTCGGACAGGGCGTGAGTGTCGCGGCCAATGAACAGCGGTCCGGCAATACCGGCGCTCGCCCGGTACTCGCAGATGGCCTGCGTGGTGGCGGCAATGTGATCGTCGTTGAAGGACAGCCGCAGCGAGCTGCCCCGGTGGCCCGACGTGCCGAAAGCGACCTGTTGCGACGGATCGGCTGGGTCGGGATGCTCACTGAAGTAGGCGGTCACCAGCTTGGCGACGTCCACCAAGTCGGCGTCGCTGGCCGGCTGGCCCGCCCGCTCGTCCATTGGCCGCCAGTCCCTATCGTCTCGGCCGGGGGCCCGCTCGCGCAGCCCGCCAGCATGCCGCGTCCGTGTTGGTCCCCCCGACCGCGCCTGGCGCCGCCACAAGTCCATTCTGCACGCCCCGCCGGGTACACCGCAGCACGCCCTAGGGCGTCCAAACATGTGTGTGCTGGCCGCGCTGACTGCGGCGGTCGGCTAGGCACATCGCTCGAGTCCACTTGACCGACGGGAGCGCGGTGACATCCGACGGCGTGACGATCGAGTCGCTGTCGTGCTACCAGCACTGCTGTGAACGGCTGACAGTTACCTGGCCAGGCTTCCTTGCCAGACGCCAAGAGCGACTCGCTCAGCAACGCCGGTACGGGACGGCGGCAGAGAAGGTAGCCGAGAACATCCTCGAGGACCTGTTCACGATGGTGTTGGACTGGCGGCTCGGCGAGGTTAACAACCAGGTCGGCTACGCCGATTTGGTCTTGACCCGGCTTGGCGTCAAGTACCTGGTCGTCGAAGTCAAGCGCCCGGGTGCGTTGGCCTGGAACCAGCGCTCGGTCGATCTCGCGCTCGCCCAGGCCCACCGCTATGCCGATGAGCAGAAGGTCCACTCGGTAGCGGTCAGCGACGGCGTCATGCTCTACGGCCGCGACCACGTTCCCGGCGGTCACCGCGACCGGCTGTTCGTCCGCCTCGACCAGCCGCATCCGCCCGCAGACCTGTGGTGGCTCAGCACGGACGGGATCTACCGGCCACGCGATGACGTGGCCAGCGCCCGCCTGCACATACTGCCAACGGCACACGGCGCTGCCTCGGCCACGACCGGCGACGAGTCTCTCGG
>JASHSO010000358.1 GCA_030038715.1 Streptosporangiaceae bacterium | reverse complement strand
TGCGGAACTCGGCGCCCCGCTAGCGGCCGACTTCGCAGCTTGGCCCGCGTGGTGAGCCCGCTGCACAGTACTTGCGTGCGCGAGACCACACCGAGCTGAACCTCGGCCAGCTCGGCTAGCTGCGGCGGTAGGCGCCTGGCCATGACACGACAGGATGCCGGTCCCACGTTTGCCGGCCGGTGCTCGCGCGAGGTTGTGGAAGAGCGCCAGGATGTAAGATCGCGGTACTCCGGAGTGCCGTAACTCTACGTGATCATGATTACATGGCTGAAACCTTCGTGATCGTCGGCGCGAGCCTGGCCGGCGCAAAGGCAGCGCAGACGTTGCGCGAGGAGGGCGGCGACGCCCCCATCGTGCTGCTCGGCGACGAGCCTGACCGGCCCTACGAGCGGCCGCCGCTGTCGAAGGGCTACCTGCTCGGCAACGACGAGCGTGAGTCGGTCTTCGTGCACCGGCCGGGCTGGTACCGGGAGAACGACGTCGACCTGCGGCTGAGCGTCACCGCCACGGCCATCGACCGGCAGGCCAGACGGGTGCGGCTGGCTGACGGCTCGTCGGTCGGCTACGACAAGCTGCTGCTGAGCACCGGCTCCTCGCCGCGTCAGCTGCGGGTGCCCGGCGCGGACCTGGGCGGCGTGTTGTACCTGCGGAGGCTGTCGGACAGTGAGGCCCTCAAGGCAGCGCTTAGCCGCGGCGGCCAGGTGGTGATCGCCGGGGCCGGCTGGATCGGGCTGGAGACCGCGTCCGCAGCGCGCCACTACGGCTGCGATGTCACAGTCGTGGAGCCCGCGCCTTGCCCGCTGTACGCCGCGCTCGGCCCTGAGCTTGGCGCGGTCTTCGAGGACTTGCACCGCGCCCACGGAGTGGCCTTCCGATTCGGGGAGGGAGTCAGCGAACTGCGCGGGGGCGACGGCGCGGTGCGGCAGGTGCTGACCTCATCCGGTGCGCAGCTGGCCGCGGACATCGTGATCGTCGGGATCGGCGCCGTCCCGAATACTGCGCTGGCCGACGAGGCCGGCCTTGACGTGGACAACGGCATTGTCGTGGATCAGTCGCTGCGCACCTCGGACCCGGCCATCTTCGCGGCGGGAGACGTGGCCAGCGCCTTCAACACGGTGCTGAACCGTCGCATCCGGGTAGAGCACTGGGGAAACGCGCTCGCTTCGGGGCCGGTCGCCGCCCGCGGCATGCTCGGCCTTCCGGCCACCTACGACTGGGTGCCCTATTTCTTCAGCGACCAGTACGACCTTGGCATGGAAACGGCCGGCGTGCCCGAGCCTGGCGGCTACGACGACGTGGTCTACCGAGGCGACAAGGAGTCGCTAGAGTTCATCGCGTTCTGGCTGCGCGGCGACGCGGTCGTGGCCGGCATGAACGTGAACATATGGGACGTGAACGACGACATCCAGGCGCTGATCAGAGCCGGGACGCCGGTTGATCGAGGTCGGCTCGCCGACCCCGCCGTGCCGCTGCCCGAGGTTGCGGTCGGTGGCTGAAAAGCTTCCCGTAACTTGACCACTCCGCCTACCGAGCGTGAGAGAGTATCACGCATGGTAATCAGCGCTATCGATTTCGCTGCCTGGGGGCTGGCAGCGGACTGGCCGTCGCTGCGCTGGCTTGAGCCAGTTGGCGGTCGGCGCAACATCCCCGTCGCGGGCGTCAGGCTCGGCCATTGCAGCACGTCGGCGATGGTTTTGACCTGCACCTATCCCCGGGACAGGTTCGACTCCCAATTCAGCGGCTGCGACCCCGTCAGGGAACTTGCATTCGAGACGACCTACACCCAGGTCAACATGGCGTTGCACCAGATCAGGGCGCAGGGAGCGCGGCCGGATGGCCTGATCGAGTCGCTCGTCAGCCACGCGACGGCGCAGGCCGTCCGGTACCGCGACTGGGGCATCGCGAAATGGGGCGAGAGGTCCGCCATGACGACCGAACTGGCGAGCTGGCAGTCCGGCTTCAGCCTCGACTTCGCCGATGCCTACGTCGTCGTGCACGCCTGCGGCATCGGGATCGACCAAGTGCGGCTGGTACCCGTTGACGACCTGTCCGGCTACGAGGTTTGCAGTGACCCGATGAAGGTCGGCGCGATGCACTGGGAGCTGTGGCCGAGTCGGCCAGAGCTTGACTATTCCGACCTTGCCCCGCACCTGGTAACGAGCTAGCCGGATGGGACGCCGAGAATCGCGCTCAGCACCAGCCCGGTGTCGGACAGGTCAGGGAGAGCGGCATCGGCGCCCGCCGCCAGCAGTTCGGCGGTGCTGAAACTGCCGGTTGCGACCCCGACGGCGCGCGCGCCGGTCGCAACTGCCGCCTCGACGTCGCCAGGGGTGTCACCGACCAGTACGGTCGCCCGACCGTCGAAGTCGTGGCCGTAGCTGACAAGCGCGTTGCGCCGTGCGACTTCTACGAGGTCGGCGCGGACGCCGCTGGCCTCGCCGTAGGCGCCCACCGCCAGGTCCAGGTGCTCGGTCAGGCCGAGCGCGGTGAGCTTCACCCAGGCCATCTGGCGGATGTTCCCGGTGAGCACCGACTGGATCACCTGGCTATCGCCACGGTGGCCTGCCAGAGCCGCCAGCGCCTCAGCGGCACCCGGGAGCACCCGGCCGCGGGCCTGCACCAGCCCGGTCATCTCCGGGGCGCGCGCGGCCAGGGCCGCCTGGAAGGCGGGCAACTGCTGACCCGGGTCCGGCAGGCCCGCCAGCGTCAGCACATCCAGGGCAATCGCGCTGTCGGTGCGGCCAGCCATCGCTACCGGCGTGGTCGGCAACTGGGCGCCGAACAGCTCGGCGAAGACGAGCTCGTAGAGGTGGCGCCCGACGCCATCGGCCGCTAGCAGCGTGTAGTCGACGTCCCAGAGCACGAGGAGCGCAGGCACGCGCAGACCGTACCAGGGCAGCCTTGCCGAGCCCGCGGGCCGGTCTGGTCGCTCGCCTGGCCAGCGCGGGACACCGGGCCGGATTAGACTCGCGGCGAGCAGCGCGGCGGCGAGCGGCGGAGGGCGCAAATGGCGGGCTGGATCCGCGACGAAGACCTCGCGCTCGTTCGCGAGCGCTCGGCCATCGAAGAGGTAGTGGGCGAGTACCTCCAGCTTCGCAACGCCGGTGGTGGCTCGCTGAAGGCGCTGTGCCCTTTCCACGAAGAGAAGACGCCGTCGTTCAATGTCACCCCCGCGCGTGGCCTGTTCTACTGCTTCTCCTGCGCCGAGGGCGGCGACGTCATCAAATTCGTGCAGAAGATAGACAACCTCGGGTTCACCGAGGCCGTGGAGAGGCTGGCGGGCCGGGCGGGCATCGAACTGCACTACGAGCGGGGCGGGCCCGTTCCCGGCAAAGAGCAGACGTTGCGTCGGCGTCTCACCGATGCGCATCGCGCGGCCGCGGAGTTCTTTGCCGAACAGCTCGAGAGCCCGGCCGCGCAGACCGGACGCGACTTCCTGTCGTCCCGCGGGTTCGACGTGGCCGACGCGCGGCGGTTCGACGTGGGCTACGCGCCGGGCGAGTGGGACTCGCTTGTCCGCCATCTGCGCGGGCGCGGCTACACCGACTCGGAGCTGCTCTCCGGCGGGCTGGCTAGCCAGGGCAGGCGCGGGCTGATCGACAAGTTCCGCGGCCGGCTGATCTGGCCGATCGCGGACCTGACCGGCGATGTGATCGCCTTCGGGGCGCGCAAGCTGGCAGACGACACCGATGGCCCCAAGTACCTGAACTCGCCAGAAACCGTGCTGTTCAAGAAGAGCACGGTGTTGTACGGCGCGAACGCAGCCAAGCGCGATATCGCCCAGCGCCGCCAGGCTGTCGTGGTCGAGGGTTACACCGACGTGATGGCATGTCACCTCGCAGGCGTGAGCACCGCGGTCGCGACCAGTGGCACCTCCTTCGGCGAGGGCCACATCACGATCCTGCGCAGGCTTCTGATGGACGACAGCCAGTTCCGCGGCGAGGTCATCTTCACCTTCGACGGCGACGCTGCGGGCCAGCGCGCCGCGTTGCGCGCGTTCACGATGGAGGAGAGATTCGTCACGCAGACCTTCGTCGCGGTGCAGGCCGATGGGCTGGATCCGTGCGATCTGCGGGTGGCGCGCGGCGATGCCGCGGTGCGTGACCTGATCGCGCAGCGGGTTCCGCTGTTCGAATTCGCGATCCGCAGTGCGCTGCGGGATCACAACCTTGACACCGCCGAGGGACGGCTCGCCGCACTCGATGCCGCCGCTCCGATCGTGGCCCGGATCAAGGACCGGGGTCTGCGGCAGCTCTATGCGGTCAGCCTGGACCGCTGGCTGGGCACGATGGACGAGGGCTTCGTGCTCGGCAGGGTTCGGGCGCACAGCGGACGGGCGTCGCGGACCGGCGCCACTCCTCGGCGCGGGGCTGGCGGTGCGGGGGGGCGTGACGGCTCAAGCGGGGCTCCTGCTGACTCGAACGGGTCGCGGGCTGGGGGCAACGGCGCAGGGGCCGGTCCGGCTGGCGCGGCGGTCCGGAACGACGAGAGCCGTGCAAGCAGCGCACCTGAGACCAGCCCCTACGACCCGCACGACCCGGTGGTGAATGTCGAGCGGCAGGCGCTGAAACTGGCCGTGCAGCGGCCGGCCTTGTGCGGCCCGGCCTTCGACGAGCTCCCCGCCGCAGCGTTCACCGTTGCGCCGCACGCCGCAGTGCGCGCGCTTATCGCCGCTTGTGGCGGCGCGGCGAGCGCGCGCACGCCACGCGAATGGACCGAGCGGCTGCTGGCGGCCGCGCCGAACGATAAGGCACGGGGGTTTGTCACCAGGCTGGCTGTCGAACTGGTCGAGGCCCCCGGGCTGGCCGGGGAGCCGGACGCCCGGTTCGCCGATGCGGTGCTTGCCAGGGTCGAAGAGCTGGCGGTGAGCCGGGAGATCG
>JASHSO010000357.1 GCA_030038715.1 Streptosporangiaceae bacterium | reverse complement strand
TATCGTCACCGCGCTGGAGTTCCGGGCTCTTCCCCTCACCGAGGTTTACGGGGGCGCCCTGCTGTTCCCGATCAGCCGAGCTGCCGAGGTGCTCGCTGTCTACCGGCAGTGGACTCTCGATCTGGACGAGCGCGCTACCACGTGCGTCCGGCTGCTGCGGCTGCCGCCCCTGCCGGAGCTGCCAGAGGTGTTCCGGGGGAAGTCCTTCGCCGCCGTGGACGGCGCCATCGACGCTCCGGTCGGCGAGGCGGAGCGGCTGCTCGCGCCGCTGCGCGCGCTTGGGCCTTCGATCGACATGTTCGCCCCGATGCCTGCGGCGGGTCTCGGCCAGATCCACATGGACCCGCCCGCCCCGGTACCGTTTGTCGGCGACGGATTCGTCCTCGACGACCTGCCCGCCGAGGCCATCGACGCGCTGCTTGCCGTCGCCGGGCCAGGGGTCGACTGCCCGTTGCTGCTGGTGGACCTGCGCCACATGGGCGGCGCAGTCGGCCGGCCCGACCCGCACGGTGGCGCCGTGGACCACCTGCCCGGCCAGTTCCTGCTGTTCGCCGTCGGCATCACCCCCGTGCCCGAGGCCGCGGTCGCGGTCGAGCAGGCCGTCAGTGCAGTCCACGCCGCCCTGGCCCCGTGGGCCAGCGACCGTGACTACGCCAACTTCCGCGAGACCGCGACTCCCGCAGCGCGGTTGTACCCACGCCAAACGCTGACACGGCTGCTTGCCGTCCAGGCAGCCCATGACCCCGACCGGGTGATCCGGGTCAACCACCCCATCGACACGAAGGCGCGCTGATCGGATCGCCTGACGAAAGTGTTCGAAAAGATCGCCAGGGCTGGCTAGCCAGCCTAGCTGTATCAGATGAGAGGAGCAGACACACCATGCGAGTTCTCGTGAACGTAGAGATGGATACTGCCAAGGGCAACGAGATTCTCCAAGCCGGCCGTATAGGCGAGGTGATGGAAGGCATCCTGGGCACGCTGCGTCCGGAGGCGTCCTATTTCTATGCGCGTAATGGCCATCGCGCTTTCACCCTCGTTGTCGATGCTGCCGACAGCGCCTCGCTACCGGGCATCTGTGAACCCTTCTGGCAGCAGCTCGATGCCCGAGTCGAGGTCCTGGCCTGCATGAACGCAGACGAACTCGGCGAAGGGATCCGCCGGCTCGGCTAACGAGGCAACGCGGATACGGCGCGGCGGGCAGGTAGACATTCACCTTGCGCGCTCGGCGTAGCTGACCAACTGCGGAAGGAGCTGCCCGAAGCCACCTTCAGCCGTTCAGGCGGCCTTGCCAAACTTGGAGGAGATCACCGCCCGCCGCGCGATGTTCCTTGAGATGGTCGA
This sequence comes from Streptosporangiaceae bacterium, assembly GCA_030038715.1. Classification (GTDB taxonomy): domain Bacteria; phylum Actinomycetota; class Actinomycetes; order Streptosporangiales; family Streptosporangiaceae; genus JAJYUU01. The sequence continues at coordinate 1,379 of JASHSO010000357.1, read as the reverse complement.
GCCAGACCGGGCCGAGTTCGGTGAGTTCGATGAGGTTTCCGTCTGGGTCGCGGATCGCCGTAATGCGGGACTCGGTCCCCAATTCGGTCGGCGGGTAGCACAGGGGGATGCCGCGTGTCTCCAGCCATTGGACGAGCCCGGCCAGATCGAAGATCATGAAGGCTAGCTTGACTGCGCCGGTGGCGGTCGGCTCGCCCTGGTAGTCGGCCACGGGGTGGATGGCGAAATGAACGTCGCCGAGTTCGCATGCCCAGTGCAGGGCGGTATCGCCGTGCCGTTCTTCGGCGAGCGGTAGCCCAAGCACGTCGCGGTAGAAGTCCGCCAGCCGTTCTGGCTGCTCGGACACCAGGATCAGTCCAGATAGGAACCGGACGTCCTCCGGTCGCTGTGCGCTGTGGTCCGCCATGCCTCTCCTTCGTCGTCACCGCAGGTGAGCGCAGCAGGTCAGCGCTGCGGAATACCCGGATTCCCCTGAACAGGGCCGGCCCTGCACGCACGAAGCTCGCAGGCGCCGGCCTGCTTGCCCCTTGCCCACTATCCCGCCGCGCCAGAGTGTGGTGATCCTCCATTATGTGCCTATTGAGCGGCGCGCGGCTGACCGCGGCCGTGGCCAACGCCGAGGTTTGGGGCGGGCTTCGTGCACTCCACGCCCGGGCACATCTGGAGCTCGCGGGATGTTAATCAGATGAGGATGGCGGAGCGTCGTGGCACGATCGGGGCAGTGTGAGCTGCCGACCGAACCGGGGACGGGATGCGGTCAGGGCAGCAGCAGGTGTTTATTCGGGCCGTAAGACGAATCCCGGGCGATAATTGCCCGGATAGAGGTGGTATGACGGCAATATCAAAGGCCGACCAGGAACGCGATCCGCGCCCGGTCGGGCTGCTCGCCGCGGCTGATCCGCGCCGAGTGACAGACGACATGCATCCGAGTGCTGCTGAGCGGCGCCGGGGTCCAGCCGACGAAGTCGACGACGGCCAGCTAGACCTGGAGGAACGTCATGCGCTGCGGCGGGTGGCGGGACTGTCGACCGAGCTGCAGGACGTCCGCGAGGTCGAGTACCGGGCACTGCGGCTGGAACGGGTCGTACTCTTGGGCGTCTGGACCGACGGGACGCTGGCAACGGCGGAGAACTCGCTGCGCGAGTTGTCGCTGCTCGCCGCGACGGCCGGATCTCAAGTCCTGGACGCGCTCGTGCAGCGGCGTGGCCGCCCCGACGCTGCGACCTACGTCGGGGCAGGCAAGGCGCGGGAACTGGCCGAGATCGTGGCCGAGAGGGGCGCCGACACGGTGATCTGCGACGGCGAGCTGACCCCCGGCCAGCTGCGTAGCCTGGAAGGCACGGTCAAGGTCAAGGTCATCGATCGCACTGCCCTGATCC
>JASHSO010000356.1 GCA_030038715.1 Streptosporangiaceae bacterium | reverse complement strand
CGGGCCCGCACCAGCAGCGCCTCGGTGGCGTGCACGGTCCGGTCTAGGTGCCGGGCCACTTCGGGCACCGGCAGTCCGTCGAGGTAGCGCAGCGTGAGCGCGGCACGGTGGTGTGCGCCGAGCTTGCCAAGCACCTCGCGGGCCCGGATTCGCTCGACGGCCGTATCCCACGGGTCGTCGAGGTGCGCTGGCTCGCGGTCCAGCAGGCGCAGTCCACGCTGCTCCCGCTCCACCCGCCGCCAGTGGTCGGCGAGTTTGTGCCGGGCAACTCCGATCAGCCACGGAATCGACGGATCGGGTGCGCCCGGTTTGCGGACCGCGTGCACAGCGGCCAGGAATGACTCTGCCGTCAGGTCCTCCGCAAGGCTGGTGTCACCGCAGCGCGCCAGCAGGTAGCCGTATACGTGCGGCAGCGCCTCGTCGTAAAGCTTCAGCAGCCCCAACGCCGGGTCGGGCCGCACCCACGGGTGCGTCACACTTCATCGTCGCCTCAGCGGCCGACAGTCCGACGGGCAGCGCCGAACTTTTCCCCGACCAGCCGGCGATGCGGGCCCTGCAGCCCGCACTCCAGCAGGTGCGCCAGCCAGTCGGCATCGGCAAGATCTGTCCTGTGGCCCGGCACAGGGCAGCGTCAGCATTCATAGCGAAACGGGCACGTACCAATCAGATTCATTAACTGCTGTCGTTCCCAGGGTGCCCGCATCTGCCCTGATCGTCAGCTCGGGTTCTGCGCAGCGAGCACGGCGCAGCACTGACCGATCGGGCGCGTTGTGATCTGGAGAGAGGTGGTCTCGCAGTGTGCTTGTTGATTCGTGATCGGGCAGGGCAGGACGGTTCCCGCGGGTCCGTCCCGCCCTGCGTGAGGCGGGCCGCACCTGGCTAAGTGCTGTACGTGATGGTGACGGCGTGCCTACTGCTGGAGATGGTCTTGGCCGTGATCTTCCCGGTAGCTGCGCTGAAAGCGCCGGTGCCTCCGGTCACCTTGCCGTTCGTCACTGCGCCGGTCTTGAGGTTGAGGGTGAACGTGCCGTACAGGAACCCGCCCAGAGTGTCCACGGTAACGTGGACGGCAGCGCTGGTCGGCGACTTGGCGGCGAAGTACAGCATGTCGAAGCCGACCGTCTTGCCCGCCGCGTTGAGGTCAGTCTCCTGGACGCCTCCCGTGGCCGTGGTGAACGTGACCATGCGCTTCTGCACGGCGATGAACTTCAGCGTTTGCGTACTGCTTTGTGCGCTGGCTACGGCCGGGAGTGCGAGAGCTCCTGTGGCGCTGAGGACGACCACCGCGCCTGCCGTTGCGAGGGATCTGCGGAACTTCATGATTGCTTGTCCTTTCTGAGGGTTAGGAAGCCAGGAAGGCTTCAGTGCCGGCAGCGGCCTGCTGCGGCGTGGTATCCCTGACCGGCTTGACGAGCATGACGGCTGCCACCGCGAGGACCCACACGAACGACAGGACGACGCTGATCGGGCCGGTTGCGCCCGCCGGGCTGTGGCTGATGGCCAGCTGAACGGCTCCGCTCACCACGAGGTAGGCACCGGTCAGCACGCCGAGCCAGATCAGGGGCCGGGGCAGGGCACGCGGGGCGAACTGGAGCAGACTCAGCGCCAGGATGGCCAGGCCCGCGACGAAGCCGTCCGCGTAGGTCATAGATCTGACCAGGCTCAACAGCGCGAGCACGCCGCCAGTAGCCTGCTGCCTGCCGACTGCGTCGGCTAGCGCGTAGTAGACACCGGTCCCCACCCAGTCGATGGCCATGAACGCCGCCGCCGAGCTCACCACGACCGACTTGAGCAGTCCGCGCCCGCGGGCCACGCTGACCAGCATGAGCACGAACAGCACCAAGACGCTGGCGCTCACGCCCCCGATGAACCCGGTGACCGGGAAGCTGCGGGTGTGCTGGCTGGCCCAGGCGATGACCTGCGGCGTGCTCATGCTGGTGCCGTACGCCGGGCCGCCCAGGCTTCCCGGGACGAGCGCGAGGATCACATATGCGGCGCCCGCGACGCCGACCAGGCGGCCCAGCATGGCAGGGTGTCGGCTTTCCCATGTGCTTGCTTCCACGACATCCTCCTCGTCAGCGTGGATAGGTTGCATGGCGCTGACGCTACGAAGGCTCACGACCTGCTGTCGTCCGTCCAGGGAGCGCTATCTCCTCCTCCGCAGGCAGTGCTCCTTGCGGAGGATGCTTGCGTGCTGGAGGAGCGTGGTTACCGTGGCTTGCATGACCCGAGGTCTGGGAGAACGCTTCGCACGCGGTGCCAGGACCTGGGATAGGCACCACCTGGTTGACGTACTAGTCGCCATGGTGGTTGGGGTGGCCGGAACGGTTGAGGGCCTGATCGACGCACATGGCCAGCCGTTCCTGCTCGCGCAGGGTTGCCTGACCGGGCCCGTACTGGGGGGGTTGCTGCTAGTCCGCCGCAAACGGCCGTTGCTGACCATGTCTGTGTTCACTGCAGTGGCCAGTGTGGGGACGGTGGTGCAGGCGCTGACCCACCTATCCGTGGCGGGTTCACCGAACCAGGTAGTGCCGTTGTTTTTCATCCTGGTGGCGAGCTATTCGCTAGGGGCGTGCGGATCGCGGCTTGATCTGATGCTCGGACTTCCCCAGCCGCTGGCCGTTGTGGTGGTCATCGACCTGCTTCAGCCGACAGATCAGTCGATTCTGGGTGCGGTCGCCTTCTTCGCTGTCTTCCTCGTCGGCATGGCCACCCTGGGGGGCCGACTGGTCCGCGGGCGCCAACGGCAGCTCGAGGTCCTGGCCGGGCAGCGGAGACAGCTTGAGATCCAGCGGGTCAT
>JASHSO010000355.1 GCA_030038715.1 Streptosporangiaceae bacterium | reverse complement strand
GGGCTGAGCCTGGTCGACACCTTGTCGATGGTCTCCATGAGCAGCGCCACCCCGCGGAGCGCGAAGTACTCACATTCCAGCGGGACAATCACGCCGTCCGCGCAAGCGAGGGCATTGACCGTCAGCAGGCCGAGCGACGGCTGGCAGTCGATCAAGATGACGTCGTAGTCGGGGATTACCGGCTGCAGCACGCGGCCGAGCACGAACTCGCGCCCCACCTCGTGCACGAGCTGGACTTCCGCGCCGGACAGGTCGATATTGCTCGGCAGCAGGTCCATGCCGTCGACCCTGGTCTTCATGACAATCTCAGGCGCGGTGATGCCCCGTTCCATCAGCAGGTTGTACACGGTCGCGTCGAGCTCGTGCGGCTGGATGCCGAGGCCCACCGACAACGCGCCCTGCGGGTCGAAGTCGACGAGCAGGACCCTGCGGCCGTGCTCAGCCAGCGCAGCGCCGAGATTGATCGTGGTCGTGGTCTTCCCGACACCGCCCTTCTGATTGCATACCGCTGCGATGCGCGCGGGGCCGTGGATGAGAATGGGCTCGGGATCAGGAAACACCGGAACGGGGCGCCCGGTGGGACCGAGCAGATCGGGCCTGACGTCCAGGGTTTGGGATGCTGACACAGCTACCGCACCTCCTGGCGGCTCGCGCAGATGCGCTCACTCAACCCCGGACCCTAGGGCCTGCGACATGGCGACGGCAAGCCGGCGCACCGCCGAACTGCCAATATGTTCGCTAACCCGGGCCTATGTCCGCCACGCGCAGTCAGGACGGTCTTATCGAAGCGCGCGCGGATGCGCGGCAGCGTAGACCTCGCGCAGTCGGTCGACAGTGACCAGCGTGTAGATCTGCGTCGTCGTGACCGAGGCATGGCCGAGCAACTCCTGAACGACCCGTACGTCGGCGCCTCCGTCCAGCAGATGCGTGGCGAACGAATGCCGCAGGACGTGCGGCGACACCTGGGGCAGCCCGGCCCGGGCAGCCGCCGCCCGCAGCGCGCCCCACGCCCCCTGACGCGTCAGGCGGCCGCCCCTGGCATTCAGGAACAGGGCCGGGCTTGGCTGACCGCCTGCGGCCGCCGCAGCCTGCGCGGGCCGGCCGCGGACCAGGTAGGCGGCCACCGCGGCCGCGGCGAAGCTGCCAACCGGTACCAGGCGCTGCTTCCCGCCCTTGCCGTTCAGCCGCACGGTGGCAGGCACCGGCGAGGCGGCCTGCGACGGGCCAGGCTCGCCGTGCTCGTCCGGCAAATCCATGTCATCCACGTCGAGGCTTACCGCCTCCGATATCCGTGCTCCCGTCCCGTACAGCAGCTCAAGCAGCGCACGGTCGCGCAACGCTGCGGGGCTGCCGGTGCCGGACGCTGCCAGCAGCCGTTCCACCTCCTCGACTGAAATCGCCTTGGGCAGGCGCCGTGGCGGCGCCGGAGGGCGGATCACCCGGGCCGGGTCGGCGCCGGTCAGCCCTTCGGCAAGCGCGAACGCGTGCAGCCCGCGGACCGCGACCACCGCCCGGCCGGCCGAGCTCGCCGCAAGCGGCGGGTGCTCGCCGTCACCCTCCCTGAGGCCTGCCAGGAAGTTGGCGACATCTTGCGTGCTGACCTGCTCGATATCGGTAATCCCGCGGGGCGCCAGCGCGCTGGCGTAGCGCTGCAGGTCGCGGCGGTATGCCTGGAGTGTGTGCGCCGCGAGTCCCCGCTCTACCGCCAGGTGGTCGAGATAGCGCCCGATGGCGCGGACCATCGTGGTCAGCTGAGCACCTCGGCCAGGTCCGCCACCGGAAGGTCATGCGCCTCGGCTACCGGCGGGCACGTCACCAGGCCCTCGTAGGTGTTGAGACCAAGCGCGAATGCGGGGTCGCGGCGCAAGGCAGCGCGCCAGCCCCGGTTCGCGATCTCCACCGCGTACGGCAGGGTGACGTTGGTCAGGGCGTATGTCGACGTGTGCGGCACCGCGCCGGGCATGTTCGCGACGCAGTAGAAGACGGAATCGTGGACACGATAGGTCGGCTCGGCGTGCGTCGTGGGATGAGAGTCCTCGAAGCACCCGCCCTGGTCGATCGAGATGTCGACGAGCACAGAGCCGGGCTTCATGCGCGACACAAGGTCGTTGGAAACGAGCATGGGGGCCTTGGCGCCCGGCACGAGTACAGCCCCGATGACCAGATCGGCGTCGATCACCGCTCGTTCGATTTCGTAGGCGTTCGACGCCACGGTCTGGCAGTGGCCCTGGTAGATGGCGTCGGCCTGGCGGAGCCTGGCGATGTTCCTGTCGACAAGCAGCACCTCGGCCTGCATGCCGAGTGCGATGGCCGCGGCGCTCATGCCCGAGACGCCTGCGCCCAGTACCACGACCTTGGCGGCGTAGACACCCGACACCCCGCCCATCAGGACCCCCCTGCCACCGCCGTCGCGCTGCAGGTGATGCGCGCCGACCTGTGGCGCCATCCGGCCCGCTACCTCAGACATGGGCGCGAGCAACGGGAGCGAACCGTCGGGAAGCTGGACTGTCTCGTAGGCGATAGCGGTAAGGCCGGCCTCCAGCAAGGCATCGGTGCACTGCTTGCTGGCCGCGAGGTGCAGGTAGGTGAACAGGACCTGGTCCTTGCGCATTCGGTGATACTCCTCGGACACCGGCTCCTTGACCTTGAGAATCAGGTCGGCTGCCTGCCAGACGTCGTCGGCTGTGGGCAAGATCGTGGCTCCCGCGGCGACGAAGTCCGCATCGGGTATCAACGACCCCGCGCCCGCCTGCCGTTCGACGAAGACCTGATGTCCGTCCCTGACCAACTCGTGCACCCCGGCCGGCGTCATCGCCACCCGGTACTCATGATTCTTGACTTCCTTGGGAACCCCGACCTTCATTGGCCTTGTCCTTCCATGCCTGCCAGACCGCGTTGTCTGGCACCGGGAGTGCCGCCGGGCCTCACAAGCGTGACGGGGTTTCAGGCTCGCCCGGCAGGCGAAGCGCCGCGAAGCCGTCAGCCCGAGCCGCGTACGCGGACAAGATACCGACCATAGCCACCCCATTGTGCAATTCGCCTGCCAGAATGCCGTGCACGGCGCGCTCGAGCGGCAGCCAGTCCACCGTCAGGTAGGCCTCCTCGTGCTGTCGAACATACTGACGCTCCGCGGCCGGGACTACCGTGAGCTGCCTGGCGAGGAATACCCGCAGCCGCTCGGTGCTGATGCCGGGCGAGGGGAAGAAGTCGGCGAGCAGCCGCCAGTCCGCCGCCCGACAGCCCGCCTCCTCCAGCAGTTCTCGCTGCGCCGTGACCAGCAGCGGCTCACCCGCCACGTCCCGAAGGCCAGCAGGTATCTCCCACAGCATCGCCCTCGCCGGATGCCTGTACTGCCGGATCAGCAGCACCCGGTCCGCCTCGTCCAGGGCCACTACCGCCACGGCGCCGGGATGCTCGACTACCTCGCGCCCCACCAGCGCGCCATCGGGCATCCGCACCACATCTCGCCGCAATGCCGCGACCGTGCCGCCAGCTAGCTGAACCGACTCCGTGACCGGCCAGCTAGCCGCCGCGTCGCGGAACTCAGCCACGCTCGCTCGCTCAGGCGCTCGCCACGGGCCGCCCGGCGGCGGCCGCGATGCCATCACCGACATGAGCCGACCGGCTACGCTCCAGCGCCGCAGCTATCAGCCCGCTGAACAGCGGGTGCGGCCTGGTCGGCCTGGACAGCAACTCAGGATGTGCCTGGGTGGCCACGAAGTAGGGGTGCATGCTGCGCGGCAGCTCGACGAACTCGACAAGCCGCCCGTCTGGCGACAAGCCCGAACAGGCGAGGCCGGCCTGTTCCAGGATGCCGCGGAAGGCGTTGTTGACCTCGTAACGGTGCCGGTGCCGCTCCTGCACGGCGGCCTCGCCATACAGCTCGCGGACCATGCTGCCCTCGGCTAGCGCCGCAGGATACAGACCGAGCCGCATCGTGCCGCCCATGTCACGCTGGCCGGCCACGACGTCCTCCTGGTCGGCCATGGTGGCAATCACCGGGTACTCGGTCGCGGGGTCGAACTCAGTACTGTTGGCACCTTCCAGCCCAGCCAGGTCACGGGCTACCTCGATGGCCATGCACTGCAGCCCCAGGCAGAGCCCGAGCACTGGGATGCCGTGCTCGCGCGCGTGCCGAACCGCGCCGATCTTTCCCTCGATACCGCGCACTCCGAACCCACCAGGCACGAGCACACCGTCCACGTCGCCAAGCTGTCGTGCCGCACCCTCGGCCGTCTGGCAGTCGTCACTGGTCACCCACCTGATGTTGACGCGAACGTCGTGCGCGAACCCGCCGGCTCGCAGCGCCTCGGCAGGCGACAGGTACGCATCGGGCAGGTCGACGTACTTGCCAACGAGGGCGATCGTGACGGTGCGGGCCGGCCTGTGCACACGGCGCAGCAGGGCGTCCCAGTCGCTCCAGTCCACGTCGCGGAATGGCAGGCCGAGCCTGCGCACCACGTAGGCATCCAGGCCCTCGGCGTGCAACACCTTGGGTATGTCGTAGATCGACGGCGCGTCCGGGGCCGAGACCACAGCTTCCTCGTCAACATCGCACATCAGGCTGACCTTGCGCTTCAGCCCGTCGCTGATTGGCCGATCCGACCTGCACACGATCGCGTCGGGCTGGATGCCGATGCTGCGCAGCGCTGCCACCGAGTGCTGCGTCGGCTTGGTCTTCAGCTCACCGGACGGCCCGATGTAGGGCAGCAGCGAGACATGCAGGAAGAAGCAGAGGTCGCGCCCTATCTCGTGGCGGATCTGCCGGATGGCCTCGAGGAACGGCTGCGACTCGATGTCGCCGACGGTGCCGCCGACCTCGGTGATGACGACATCGGTGTCCGGGCTGGCCATCTCCCGGATGCGCGCCTTGATCTCGTTGGTGATGTGCGGGATGACCTGGACTGTGTCGCCGAGATAGTCGCCCCGCCGCTCCTTGGCGATGACGCGCGAGTAGATCTGGCCGGTGGTGACGTTCGCCGAGCCTGGCAGCCTGATATCGAGGAATCGCTCGTAATGGCCGACATCGAGGTCGGTCTCGGTTCCGTCGTCGGTGACGAAAACCTCGCCGTGCTGGAACGGATTCATGGTGCCAGGGTCGACATTGAGGTACGGATCGAGTTTCTGCATGCTCACGCGGAGTCCGCGAAGCTTCAGCAGCCTGCCGATGCTAGATGCGGTAAGGCCCTTGCCAAGGCTGGAGGCCACGCCCCCGGTCACGAATAGATGCCTAGTTGTAACAGGCCGCGACCCATGCGCCGGTATTCCCAAAAGAACTCCCGTGGTCAGATTCGGCGGAAATCCCGCTCGCCCACGGGGTATCAGGATATCAGGCGCACCCCGGCTGACTCGGTGAACACGACGGCAGTCGCCAGGTCACGCCGGAATTGCCGGAACCGGCGCTCAGACCGCGCGCCGTCCGACCGGGGCGCCAGGCGCATCGTGCCGTGCCGCGTTCCGGACCCCCGACCGTTCGCCGGCCTCGCCAAACCTCGCCAGCGCGACTGCGCACGCCACGGCCACGGCGAACCCGAGAGCTGCCACGATGGTCAGGCCGGGGCGGGTCGTGTCACCCAGGAACATTACGCCAACGACCGCGGGCGGCATGGTCTCGGCCAGCACGACCGCGGCGGTCGCCGTGGTGACGCTCCCCCCGTCGAGCGCCGCTGCATACAGCATGAATGAGATGATGCCGGCCGCCGCAAGCGTGTAGCTGGCCGGGTCGCGGGCGAGCTGGCCGGGCGCGAACCCGGGCAGGATCCTCGCGGACACGGCCAGGATGGCATATCCGAGGCCTGCGGCTACGCCGAGCAGTGGCGTGCGGAACGGATCGGGCAGCCGCGCCACGGCCACGCCGAGCAAGCCGACGGCGAACACGCCGACGACGAGCCCGGCCTCGAACTCCGGTCCCGGTCTGGCAGCACCCTGCGTGCCGACGGACGACCCGAGCAACCCGACGCCGATGACGACGCCAGCCACGGCCAGCCACTCGCCGACCGCCAGCTTGGCCCGCATCAGCCACGCCGCGAACACCGCGGTGACAGCCAGGTTCGAGGCAATGATTGCCTGCACGGCGAACAACGGCAGGCGGCGCAGCGCGACCAGTTGCGCGACGAAGCCGACCAGGTCGATGCCGATGCTCGCCAGGAACGGGCCCTGCCTCAGCATCCGGACGACGAGCCCGGGATCCACTCCAGGGCCCGCGGCCTGGCTGCGGTGGCTGGCCGAGCGAACTGCGATGGCCTGCATGACCGAGGCGATCCCGTAGCAGAACGCGCACAGCAGGGCGGCCGCGAGGCTTGCTAGCACGTTTCGACCCTACGCGGCGAGAAAGCTGAATGTTCGCTTGACGGCGCCCTAGGGGCGAGCGGTCAATTCGGGTTGTTCACCGGGCTAGGGGTCGCGGAGCCAACGGCCTTCGCGAGGTCGGTCCACAGGTCGGGACTGCTCGCCGCGGTCCGTGCCGGGCCAAGCCCGGTAACCCGCTGACAGCCGGTTGCCTGAACGGTCACGACCGGCAGCGCGTGGCCGTCGGCGGAGAAACTCAGCCGGTACTGGTTGTAAGCCACGAGCGCGCAGTGCTTGTGGCCGAGAGTCGGCAGCGAACACAGGGCCGCCGCCAGGGCCCTGGCAGTGGCCCGGCTGCTAACACCGGGCGTGCTGTCCTGACCGTTCTGCTCGCTATAGCTGTGCAGGCCTTCGGCGTGCACGACGGTCACGCTGTCCGCCGCGCTGAGCTGCCGACACTGCACCGACTGTGCGGTCCCCGCCGGCCCGGTGGTCCGTCCGCCAGCCGGGGTGCTGCCGCACCCGGTCAGGGCGATCACCGCTACCGCCAGCATGGGGATGGCACAAGCGAAGGTGGCGCGGACGCCGGCCCGACGGCCGGATGGCCAGTTCGTCATGCGTCCTCGCTCTATTCCGGAGGGCAGGCCTAGATGTCGGCCAGTCTCTGTTAGACGGCCGCTCGGCCGCAGCGGTTCCGCTCAGACGCCCGCAGCCTGCATGCCGCGCAGTTCGTGTTTGAGGTCGCGAATCTCGTCCCGGATTCTGGCGGCCACCTCGAACTGCAGCTCCGCGGCCGCAGCATGCATCTGTTCGGTCAGCTCGGCGATCAGGGCAGTAAGGTCAGCTCGAGCCTGGCCGCCGCCCTCGTGCTGCGCGCCGGCCCGCATCGCGGTCCTGGCCCTGGACGAGACGCCGGGCACCGGCGCCTTGCCCCGGCTCTGCTGCCGGCCAGAGCCACCGAGGAGCTGCGCGGTGTCGGCGTCCTCGCGGGCAAGCTGATCCAGTATGTCGGCGATCCGCTTGCGCAGCGGTTGCGGATCCACCCCGTTGGCCCGGTTGTAGGCGACCTGCCGGTCCCGCCGTCTGTTGGTCTCGTCGATCGCCCGCTGCATGGACGGCGTCACCTGGTCGGCGTACATGTGGACCTGCCCGGACACGTTCCTGGCGGCGCGGCCAATGGTCTGGATCAGCGACGTGCCCGACCGCAGGAAGCCCTCCTTGTCGGCATCGAGTATCGAGACGAGCGAGACCTCGGGCAAGTCAAGGCCCTCGCGCAGCAGGTTGATGCCCACCAGCACGTCGTACTCGCCAAGCCGCAGTTCCCGCAGCAGTTCCACCCGCCGCAGGGTGTCCACCTCGCTGTGCAGGTACCTCGCTCGAATGCCCAGCTCGAGCAGGTAGTCGGTGAGGTCCTCGGCCATCTTCTTGGTCAGCGTGGTGACCAGGACCCGCTCGGACTTCTCCGCTCTGTCCCTGATCTCGCCGACTAGGTCGTCGATCTGGCCCTTGGTCGGCTTGATGACCACCTCGGGATCGACCAGCCCGGTCGGTCTGATCACCTGCTCGACGACCTCGCCCCCGGTTCGCCTCAGCTCGTACGGCCCGGGGGTAGCCGAAAGGTACAGCGTCTGCCCGATCCTGTCGCAGAATTCGTCCCATGTCAGCGGCCTGTTGTCGATCGCGCTCGGCAGCCGGAAACCGTGCTCGACCAGCACCCGCTTCCTGGACACATCACCCTCGTACATGGCACCGATCTGCGGCACTGTGTTGTGTGACTCGTCGACTACCAGCAGGAAGTCCTCGGGGAAGTAGTCGAGCAGCGTGTTGGGCGGGCTGCCGGGCTCACGGCCGTCGATGTGCCGCGAGTAGTTCTCGATGCCCGAGCAGCTGCCCACCTGGCGCATCATCTCGATGTCATAGGTGGTGCGCATCCGTAGCCGCTGCGCCTCAAGCAGCTTGCCGAGGCGTTCCAGGTCGGCCAGCCGCAGCTCCAGTTCGGTCTCGATTCCCGCGATTGCCCGCTCCATCCGCTCCGGGCCGGCGACGTAATGCGATGCGGGAAAGATGTACAGCTCCTCGTCCTCGCTGATGACCTCGCCAGTGAGCGGGTGCAGGGTCATCAGCCGCTCGATCTCGTCGCCGAACATCTCAATCCGGACGGCAAGCTCTTCATATTGCGGGATCACCTCGATGGTGTCGCCGCGCACCCGGAACGTGCCGCGGGTGAAGGACAGGTCGTTGCGCGTGTAGTGCATGCCGACGAGACTGCGTAGCAGCTGGTCCCGCTCCATCGTGGCACCGACCCTGACGGTGAGCATCCGGTCGACGTACTCCTGCGGCGTGCCGAGGCCGTAGATGCAGGACACCGAGGCCACAACGATCGTGTCCCGCCTGGTAAGCAGCGAGTTCGTAGCCGAGTGCCGGAGCCTGTCCACCTCATCGTTGATGGAGGAGTCCTTCTCGATGTAGGTGTCGGTCTGGGGGACGTAGGCCTCAGGCTGGTAATAGTCGTAGTAAGAAACGAAATACTCGACTGCGTTCTTGGGCAGCATCTCTCGTAGCTCGTTAGCGAACTGTGCGGCGAGTGTCTTGTTCGGCAGCATGACTAGCGTCGGCCGCTGCAGCCGTTCGGCGAGCCAGGCGACGGTGGCCGTCTTGCCGGTCCCGGTAGCGCCGAGCAGCACCGTGTCCCTCTCGCCGGACTTGATCCGCTTCTCCATCGCGGCGATCGCATCAGGCTGGTCGCCCGCTGGCACCATGTCGGTCACGACCTCGAACGGGGCCACCCGGCGCTTGAGATCGGTCACCGGGCGCATGACGTCTCCTCCACGTTCCCCACTCTAGGACGGCGGTCTGACAACGCGGTCGGCCCGTTGGCGCAGCTTTGTCCAGAGCTCCCCGACCCGGCGGTCCAGCTCGGCCAGCGATCCCGAGTTATCCACCACGATGTCGGCAATGGCAAGCCGCTGTTCCCTCGTTGCCTGCGCGGCCATCCGTGCCCTGGCCTGTGCTTCACTCATGCCGCGCAGTCTGACCAGCCGGTCAAGCTGCAAGCGCGGCGGAGCATCCACCACCACGACCAAGTCAAACAGCTTCGACAGTCCGTTCTCCGCGATCAGCGGGACGTCGTGCACCACGATCGAGCCCGCCAGCGCCGAGCTCTCTAGCTCGCGCATTCTCGCTTCGACCCGCGGGTGCACGATGCCGTTGAGCCTGGCCAGGAGGTCCTTGTCGGCGAACACGACATCGCCGAGCCGACCTCGGTCGAGGCTGCCATCCGGGCCAAGGACGCCGGGGCCGAAAACGCTGACCACCTCGGCCAGGCCGGGAGTGCCGACGGCCACTGCCTCCCTGGCCAGGGCGTCGGCGTCAATCAGGGTCGCGCCGCAGGCGGCGAGTCTGCTGGAAACCTCGCTCTTGCCAGACCCGATCCCGCCGGTCAGCCCGACCCGCAGGGTCAGCTTTGCCCGCCCGACAGCTTGTCGCGCAGGGCGGCGAGGGCTTCGTCGGATGCCAGCGTGCCAGCCCTGTCGGACTCGGTACTGACGGCGCCGTGATCTTCAGCAGCTTCGTCCCCGGCGCCTTCCTCGGCGGCATCGGCCTTGCTCCTGGCCTCGGCAACTTGCTGCTGGTGCGCCTCATACCTGGCCCGCGCCTCGGCGTACTGGTGCTCCCACTCCTCCCGCTGGCTGTCGTAGCCTTCCAGCCACTCACCCGACTCGGGGTCAAAGCCCTCGGGGTACAGGTAGTTACCTTGCTCGTCGTAGGCGGCCGGCATGCCGTACAACGTGGGGTCGAAGTCGTCGCCAACAGCCTCGCCGACGGTGCCCTCGTTGGCCTGCTTGAGCGACAGGCTGATCCGGCGCCGGTCCAGGTCGATGTCGATGATCTTGACGAAGATCTCGTCGCCCACCTGCACGACCTGCTCGGGAATCTCGACGTGCCGGTCCGCGAGCTCGGATATGTGGACCAGGCCCTCGATGCCCTCCTCGACCCGGACGAACGCACCGAACGGCACCAGCTTGGTGACGCGACCCGGCACGACCTGACCGATCTGGTGCGTCCTGGCGAACTGCTGCCACGGGTCCTCTTGCGTCGACTTCAGCGACAGGGAGACGCGCTCGCGGTCCATGTCCACGTCGAGCACTTCGACCGTGACCTCCTGGCCGACCTCGACGACCTCACCGGGATGGTCGATGTGCTTCCACGACAGTTCCGACACGTGCACAAGGCCGTCCACGCCGCCGAGATCGACGAACGCGCCGAAGTTGACGATCGACGAGACCGTGCCCTTGCGGATCTGGCCCTTCTGCAGCGTGTTGAGGAAGTTCTGGCGGACCTCGGACTGGGTCTGCTCTAGCCAGGCACGCCGGGACAGCACCACGTTGTTCCGATTTCGGTCCAGCTCGATGATCTTGGCCTCGATCTCCTTGCCCACGTAGGGCTGCAGGTCGCGGACCCGTCGCATCTCGACAAGCGACGCGGGCAGGAAGCCGCGCAGGCCGATGTCCAGGATCAGGCCGCCCTTGACGACCTCGATGACGGTGCCGGTGACGACGCCGTCTTCCTCCTTGACCTTCTCGATCGTGCCCCAGGCGCGCTCGTACTGCGCACGTTTCTTGGACAGGATGAGGCGGCCTTCCTTGTCCTCTTTCTGCAGGACCAGGGCCTCGATGTGCTCGCCCGTCTTGACGACGTCATGCGGATCCACATCGTGCTTGATGGACAGTTCCCTGGAGGGTATGACGCCCTCGGTCTTGTAGCCGATGTCGAGCAGTACCTCATCTCGATCGACCTTGACGACGGTTCCCTCGACGATGTCGCCGTCGTTGAAATACTTGATGGTCTCGTCAATCGCGGCGAGGAAGGCCTCCTCGGACCCGATGTCGTTGACCGCTACCTTGGGGGTCGAAGTGGCCTCTGTGCTGCTCGTCATGTGTTGGTGGACTCCGGATACGGACTTTGTTGGGTGCTGGACGCTACCGTGCGTGGTGGGTCCGACAAAGGAAAGCCGTGGTTTGTGCGACATGCCTGGCCAGCATGACCAGCCGCGGCCTGAAGTAAGACCGCCCCGCGGGCTGCCTGACCATTGGCGGACTGCACCAGAACACAGTGCACCGACCAGCATATGAGAGCCCGCGCGGACGGTCAATCGCCGGTCCCCTTCCGGGCTGCCGCGGCAGCGCGGCGACGGGGCTCATCCGCCACCCGCCAGCCGATCAAGCAGGCTGGCCGTCGGCAGCTGCCAGGTCGTGACGATCGCTGCCGCCCGGAAGCCAAGCTGCCGATTGATCGCCAGCATGGCGTCGTTGCTGCCGGCATTCCAGGTGATCACCCACCGGACTTCAGGCAGCTCGTCCAGGATCCGCTGGGTGATCGCCGCCTTCAGCCACTTCCCGAGGCCGCGCCCGCGGTGTTGCGGGTCGACGGCCGTGTCGCCGACCTGCACCCGGTCCGGGGTTGCCGGACGGATGCCGATGGACGTTAGGCCGACGAACCGCCCGGATGCCTCCTCGACCGCGTAGTACGCCCACTGACCGTGCCCGGCAGCCGCGGCAGCTTGCTCATACTGGCCCATCAGGTCGGCCGTGACCGGGACGTCGCCGACGTCCAGGTTCTCGCGCGGCGCGGTGTTCATGACGCCCATCACCTCC
>JASHSO010000354.1 GCA_030038715.1 Streptosporangiaceae bacterium | reverse complement strand
TGGCCCACCACATACTGCGGGATGTAGACGGTGACGATGTCGCGGGGGCTCTCCCGGCGCAGGCGGCGCACGTACTCGATGACCGGCCGGGTGATCTCCCGGTACGGGGAGGAGATCACAGTCAGCGGCAGCGGCATGCGGCGGGCATCCCACTCCTGTCTCAGCCGCCGCGTCTCGCCCTCGTCTACGTCCACGGTCAGTGCCTCCAGCCTGGCCGGCCGGGCGGCCCGTGCGTAGGCCAGCGCGCGCAGGGTGGGCAGGTGCAGCTTGGAGACCAGCACGATCGCGATGTTGCTGGAAGGCAGCGTGATCGACGCTTCCTCGTCCGGGGTGAGCTCGAGCGCGACGGCAGCGTAGTGCCGCTGGATGCCCTGCATGGTGAACCAGATGATGACCATGGCCGCGATGGCGATCCAGGCACCGTCGCGGAATTTGCTGATGACCACGATGACCAGCACCGTGCCGGTGACGCACGCGCCGACGGTATTGATGGCGCGCGACTTGAGCATCCGCAGCCGGGTGCTCGGGTCAGCCACGTTTCTCAGGTTGCGGTTCCAGTGCCTGATCATCCCGGTCTGGCTGCAGGTGAACGAGACGAACACGCCGACGATATAGAGCTGGATGAGCCTGGTAGGCGAGGCGTGGAACGCGATGATCAGGAGGATCGCGAAGCCCGACAGAAGAAGGATCCCGTTGCTGAAAGCGAGCCGATCGCCGCGGCTGCGTAGCTGGCGAGGAAGGAATCCGTCCCTGGCCAGGATCGAGGCAAGGACGGGAAAACCGTTGAATGCCGTGTTCGCGGCCAGCACCAGGATCAGGGCCGTGAACAGCTGTAGCACGTAGAACAGCGGGGAGGAGTTGCCGAACACCGCACGGCCTACCTGCGCGATCACGGTGGGCTGCACGTAGCCAGCGGGCGTGCCGGTCAGGTTCCCGGCGTGCACGTGGCTGATCAGGGCGAGCGCCGTCACGCCAGCGAACATCGTGACAGCGATCAGGCCGAGAAGCGCGAGCGTGGTCGCGGCGTTCTTGCTCTTCGGCGGCTTGAAGGCGGGGACGCCGTTGCTGATCGCCTCGACGCCGGTCAGCGCAGTGCAGCCGGAGGAGAACGCGCGCAGCACGAGGAACAGCAGGGCGAGCCCGGTGAACTCGCCCGTGGCCCGGATCTGATATCCGGCCGTCGCGGCGCGCAGGTGCTCGCCCAGCGCCAGCCGCGTTGCTCCCCAGACGATCATCAGCATGACGATGCCGATGAAGCAGTAGGTGGGGATCGCGAACCCGGTACCGGACTCTCGCACGCCACGCAGGTTCATGACGGCGATGGCGGCCACCACGAGCACCGCGATGAGCGTGAGGTGCGAATTCAACGCGGGGAACGCCGACGCGAGGTTGGCCACGCCCGAGGAAACCGACACCGCCACGGTCAGCGTGTAGTCGACCATCAGCGCGCTCGCGACCGTCATGCCGACCCGCCGGCCGAGGTTAGTGGTGGTCACCTCGTAGTCTCCGCCGCCGGACGGATAGGCATGCACGTTCTGCCGGTAGGAGGCGACGACCACGAACATCAGCAGGCCCACACCCACGGCAATCCACGGCGCGTAACCGAGAAACGCGAGGCCGCCGGCCGCCAGCACCAGCAGGATTTCCTGGGTGGCATAGGCGACCGAGGACAGGGCGTCGCTGGCGAAGACCGGCAACGCGATCTTCTTCGGGAGCAGCGTGTGGCCAAGCCGCTCGCTCTGCATTGGCTGGCCGACCAATAGCCTCTTCGCTATCCCCAATCCGGTGGCCACGTGCGCATGGTAGGCCCCGATGACGTGGTGTGCCTATGCGAAACGGCTAACCGTGTGCTGAGCCATCGCCGGACCATGATCCATGACACTTTGAAGCCCGTCAGACCCCAAAGTGACGTGGATCATGGTCCGGCGTCGCTGGCTCGGCGGCAAAAGCCCTAGTTATCATGTTTTGCGTCATGAGCAGGACCATACTGTGGTCCGACAACCAGGCACCTTCCGCAGGCGGACTCGCAGGTGAAACGATCGCATGATGAGGCTGTCACGTCGGCACGCCCCGTCGGTACCGCTGCAGCGGCCCGCCGGGGTCGCTGACGGGTGGGCGACGGAGGCCGCCGCGGCGGTCCGGGTAGAGGACCACCTGGAGCCGCGGATCCGCATTCCCGCCGACCTGCTCCGCTGCCTCATGGCCTGCGTCGAGATAGCGCTCCTGGTCGGCCTTGGCCTGCTGGCCCGGGCAACGGCGCACGGTGTCGAGATCGACGTCGTGGACGCGACCCAGAAGCTGCCCGGTAAGCTGCTCAGCCCGCTGCTGTTCGTGGCCTCGGTGGCGCTGCTGCTGCTCCCGGTCGCGCTTGCCGCCTGGCTGATCTTCCTCCGGCAGCTCAGCCGCGTGGTCGAGGCCGCTGTCATCGGGCTCGTCGCAGGTGGCGTGGCGCTCGGCTGTGACGCCCTGCTGCGGCTGAAGTCGCTAGCGGAACTGCACGACGCCCTGGCCCGCTCCGGTGCTCACAACGGCACGACGATCGACGCCTATCTGGCCGGGCTTGCGGCCGCCATCACCGTGATCGGCCTGTCTGGCCTGTCGCGCTGGCGGACCGCGTTCTGGCTGACGATCACGTTCTACTGCCTGACCACGCTGGCATCGTCGGGCGGCGCGACTACCGTGCTGTCTCTGCTGATCACGCTGTGCATCGGGCAGGCAGTCGGCGCCGGGCTCCGATATGCGGTCGGCACAACGTCCGAGCGGCCGACTGCAGCCGACATTGCAGCAGCGCTCAGCGGGGTGCTTCCCCGGGTCGTGGAGATGCGCAGGGTGCCGGACGCGGGAACGGAGAACCGTCGGTACGCGGCGCTGACGCAGGCGGGTGGCCAGCTGGACGTTACGGTGTTCGACCGCGATCAGCAGGCGGCGGACGCCATTTACCGGATCTACCGGCGGCTGCGGGTGAAGAGCCAGGTGTCGCGCAGTGCCCCGCTGACGGTGGCGCGCGCCGTCGAGCGGAGGGCGCTGCTGAGCTACGCGGTCGAGGACGCTGGGGTTGCCACGCCCAGGCTCCGGGCACTGCTGCGGGTCGGCTCGGAGGCCGCGGTCCTGGCCACTGACCACCACCACGGAACCACGCTGGCCGACTTGGAACACACGCCATCCGACAGCGAGCTTGCCCGGGTATGGGACGCGGTGTTGAGGCTGCACAGGAACCGGGTGACGCACCGCTCGCTTATCGCCGACCACATCATGCTGACGCCTGACGGCGCCGGAAACGGGGCCGGCGAGGTGATGCTGCTCGACCCCGGTGACGGCGACGTGGCGGCGAGCGATCTCCAGCTTCGCCTGGACCTGGCTCAGCTGATGACCACCTTCGCGCTGCTGGTCGGGCCGGACAGGGCAGCCGACATGGCCAGGCGCAAGGTCGGCACCGACGAGGTAACCATGCTGGTTCCGCTGTTGCAGCCTGTCGCACTGCACCGCCGGACGAGGGCCGCGCTGCGGCGGCACAAGGATGTGCTGCCGACCCTGCGCAAGCGCCTGCTCGGCAGCGCCGCCGACACCGAAGTGCCGGACGAGCAGCTCGAGCGCGTCCGGCCACGGACCCTGGTCATGCTGGTGGCCAGCATCATCGCGATCTACTTCGTCATCGGTGAGTTCGGCCGGGTCAGCTTCGAGCAGGTGTTCAGGGAGTCGGACTGGCGCTGGATCCTGATCGCACTGGCCCTGACGGCAGTGACCTATGTGGGAGCCGCTTGGTCGCTGACCGGGTTCGTGCTGGAGCGACTTAGCCTGCTCCGGACCTTCCTGGCTCAGCTCGCTGGCTCGTTCGTCACGCTGGTGACTCCCGCGGCCGTGGGCGGAGTAGCGCTGAACATTCGCTACCTGCGCAAGGCCAAGGTTGCCCCGGCCGACGCGGCTGCCAGTGTGGGCGTCTCGCAGGTATTCGCGTTCGGCTTGCATATCCTGCTGCTGATCATCTTCGCCGCGCTGGCTGGCACGTCGGGGCATGCCGAACTGCGTCTGCCTGGCTGGGTCTACATCGCGCTCGGAGCGCTCGCGGTCGCGGTGCTCGCGGTGCTCGCGGTCCCCGCCGGCCGCAGGCTCGCCCGCTCGCGGGTGGCACCCGCGCTCGGCCAGGTGATACCCCGGCTGCTCGACGTGGCCCAGAGGCCGGCCAAGCTGGCCGAGGGGATCGGCGGCGCGCTGCTGGTGACCCTCGGCTACATCCTCTGCCTGGCTGCTTCGGTACGCGCTGTCGGCGGGCACGCGGCGCTTGCGGCCATAGCCGTGGTGTTCTTGACCGGCAATGCGCTCGGCTCGGCTGTGCCGACACCCGGCGGCCTTGGCGCCGTGGAAGCGGCCCTCACGGCGGGGCTGACCGCAGCCGGGCTACCGGGCGCCAACGCCGTGACCGCGGTGCTGCTGTTCCGCCTGGTGACCTTCTGGCTACCGGTGCCGCTTGGCTGGGGCGCCATGAGCTATCTGCAGCGCCGCGACGCTATCTGAGCCGCGCCACAGCGAGCGCGGCGGCGAGCAGCACGACGCTCCAGGAAAGGGCCCGCAGGGCGCTTTCCAGCGGCCCGAGCAGTCGATCGGCGTCCACGGGTATCACGTCGCCGGTGGACAGCGTGATGCTGCCGGTCACGCTCGCGGTCCTGCGCCGCAGCAACCTGGCTGGTGTGCTCAGGCTGCGCTGGGCAGCGGACAGCCCGAACGCCGCCGCTGCGGCCAACACTGACCATGCCGAGATCGTGCCCGCCTCGGCGACGTACCCGGTCAGTAGCGGGAAGGCTCCCCAGGCGGCGGCAAAGCCGGCGTCAGTGTGCAGCACGCCGCCGAACAGCTCGGCGTTGTACGCCACGACCAGCAAGGGCCCGGCCACCAGGAACGGTATAAGTGCCCAGCCGACCCGGAAGACGCCGGCCACTCCGAGTGCTATTGCACCCGCCAGGCCCACCAGGACGACGCTGATCAGAACCCCAGTGGGAATCGTGGTCCGCAGCGGGCGCCCGTGCAGTTCGTCGAGTGCGTGCGCGGCCAGGCCGACCGCCAGGAAGAACGCAGCAAGCGCGGCCAGCATCGGAGTGAGCCTCACGTGCGGCGCAAGCGCCGCGCCGATGACGACGTACGACAGGTGCCATGCTGTGTACGGCGGATGGAGCAGCGTCCACCAGTCACGCCAGCCGCCCGAGGCGGCTGCGTAGTACGCGGGCCTGGCCGCCTGCGCGGGTGGCTCCGCTGCCTCCTGATCGGGCAGGCCCCCCGCCTCAGTCACTCGCGCGAGTTCCCCACATCACCAGGCCGCCGCCGAGGCTCATCACTGCACAGCTCACGTCCCTGATCCCGGCCTGCCGCCACGCCTCGACGGTCCAGGCGAGCGGGTAGCGGCGATAGTGACCAGCGATGCTCGGCCCGAGGAACCGGCCGACCTGGTACCACTGCCTGCCACCGGTGATCAGGCCGGCTACCGGCAGCACCAGCCTGGTGTACCCCCGCCACCAGAACCGCCAGAACCCCGCCGGTGGCAGCAGGAACTCCAGGCTGGCGATCGTGCCGCCCGGCCGCACCACCCTGGCTAGCTCTGCCAGCGTGGCTTGCGGGTCGGCCACGTACCTGAGCAGATAGCTGAACGTCAGCCCATCGACGGCGGCGTCAGCGAAGGGCAGTTGCTCAGCCCGGCCGTTCAGCAGCGTCACGCGCCCATCCAGGCCAGCCGCCGACACGTTCGCCAGTCCGTACCTGAGCATCTCCCGTGTCAGGTCCAGCCCCACCACCCTGGCGCCGGTCCGGTCGGCGATCTGCAGGCTGATCCCCGCCGTGCCCGCGGCCACGTCGAGCACGACCTTGTCGCGCCCGGGGGCTAGGTGATCCACCATGGCCCGCCGCCAGCGGCGGTTCTGGCCGAATGACAGGACCTCGGCGAGGCTGTCGTAGTGGGCGGGAAGTGGTGCGAACAGCCGCTGGGCGAAGCTGTTCCTCTCGTCGAGCGCGGGAACCTGCACGGCGTCTCCTCGTCTGCTCTCGATCACCGTACGCCAGAAAGCCAGCGGACGCGCCAACCAAGGTCCCCGCAGCAGGGCAGCGGCTCGTTCTTGGTACCTGCGAGCGTTCCGCAAGAGTCTGGCCGGCTACGTGAGTCGCGATTTGATCCGCGCGTTTTACCTCCCGCGCACGGCGTCGATAGGATCGGTCGGTCATTTCGCGACGGTCGGTCGGGACTAGGGGGCATGCCGCGTGGCGGATGATCATGCCGCGGTCCGGCTGAGCGTAGCTGCGGGCGACGGCCGGTCTGTCGAGGTCCTGGTCGCCGGACCGGGTGACGGGCTGCCTATGATCTTTCACCACGGCACTCCCGGCGGCGTGGCTGTCTACCGGCCGATGGTTGTCGCGGCGGCCGAGCGGGGCCTGCGGACGGTGCTCTACGGCAGGCCGGGATATGGCGCCTCCACTCCGCAACCCGGCCGTCTCGTCGCCGATGCGGCGCAAGACGTGAGCGCGATTCTCGCGGCACTGGGCGCGCGTCACTTTGTGTCGGCAGGCTGGTCCGGAGGTGGCCCGCACGCGCTGTCCTGCGCCGCGCTGCTGCCTGGCAGCTGCCTGGCCGCCGCCTCGGTGTCAGGCCTGGCGCCCTATGCAGCGCCGGGTCTTGACTGGCTGGCCGGCATGGCGGAGGAGAACGTGCAGGAATTCCGCGCGGCGCTGGCCGGCGAGACCGAGCTGGCGGCGCTACTCGAGCTGGCTACCGTCGCGCTCAAGGACATGACCGGCGCGCAGGTCGCCGACGGCCTGGGCGACCTTGTCTGCGAGGAGGACAAGGCGGCGCTGCACGGTGCGCTCGCTGAGTTCGTGGCCGACTCGTTCCGTGCGGGCCTGAGCAGGGGCATCGCCGGGTGGCGCGACGACGACCTGGCCTTCACTCGCGACTGGGGCTTCGCGCTGGCGTCTGCTGGCGGCTCCGTCCCGGTCACAGTCTGGCAGGGCGAGCAGGATGCCATGGTCCCGCTGGCGCACGGCCAGTGGTTGGCCAGGCACGTTCGCGCCGCACGAAGCCACATGGTTTCCGGTGCCGGGCACCTCATGCTGCCGTTCGATGCCGTATTCGACGATCTGCTCGAGCTCGCGGGCGCGCGCTAGCGTTCTGCGCTGCACAGACCAACCCACCGGTGCTGGCAAAGCTAGGGATGCAGCACCGGCAGGCTGATCGTAAACCGCGTCTCGCCCGGCTGGCTGGCGACCTCGACGTGGCCGCCGTGAGCGGCCGTGACCGCCTGGACGATTGCCAGCCCGAGGCCGCTGCCTCCGGCCGCGCGTGACCGCGAGCCGTCGCCGCGGACGAAGCGCTCGAACACGGTTGCCTGCAAGTCAGCGGGGATGCCCGGGCCGTCGTCAGTGACGCTCAGTACAGCCCTGTCGGGGCCATCGCCAGCCGGCCTGACCTGCAGCGCGACCGTGACGACCGTCCCGGCTGGCGTGTGCCTGGCAGCGTTGCTCAGCAAGTTGGCCAGCACCTGGTGCAGGCGGAGGTCGTCGCCGCGGACTAGGACTGGCTGCTCGGGCAGATCGAGCCGCCACTGGTGGTCGGGCGCTGCTGCCCGCGCGTCGCTGGTTACGTCGATCGCCAGCTTGGCGATGTCCACCGGCTCGCTGGCCAGCGGCCGGCCCGCATCGAGCCGGGCAAGCAGCAGCAGCTCATCCACGAGCAGGCTCATCCGGGCAGACTCCGACTCGACCCGGCCGAGCGCGTGCGCCACGTCATCGGGCAGCGGCCCAGGATGCCGGCGGGCCAGCTCGGCGTAACCGCGGATGGCGGCAAGCGGAGTGCGCAGCTCGTGACTCGCATCGGCGGCAAAGCTGCGCAGCCGGTTCTCGCTCGCCTCCCGGCGGGCGAGCGCTGACTCCACGTGACCGAGCATCCGGTTGAAAGCCGCGCCAAGCTGGCCGACCTCGGTACTCGGGTCGGCGTCCGGAACACGTTCGGGCAGGCTGACCTCGCCGCTAGCCAGTGGAAGCCGGGTAACCCTGGTGGCAGTCGCTGCCACCCGGCGCAGCGGCCGCAGTGACGCCCGCACCCAGACGGTGCCGATGACTCCAGTCAGCACAAGCGCGACGGAGAACACCACGATCTCTGCCAGCGCGACCTCGCGCAGCGTCGTGTTGACCTGGTCCAGCGGCATGCCGGTCACCAGGATTCCCTGATCCGTGCGGCGCGCCAGTACCTGATAACTGCCGTAGCCGGACAGGTCCACAGACCGTGGCTGGCTCGAGCCTGTTACGCCGCTGAGCGGCAGGCTGGTGAGCAAGGCCTGGTCGGCGTGGGAGATCCGGCACCGCGCCGTCGAGTCGGCCCGGTAGGCCAGGACCAGGGTGCCGTTGTCGGTGAATGTGGCGTTGATCGTACCGGAGGCCTGCTGCTGAGCGCATGCGACGGGATTGCCCTCGGGCTCGACGCCCGGTGGCGCGCCGCCCTGACCGTCGTGATCGGACTGTGCTGGGCCGTCTGGCACTGGGCTCACGCAGTCCTGGTAGCGATTGCTGGCGGCTTCGAGCTGGGCATCGAGCCCGCTGATCAGGACGGAGTGCAGGTGCAGGTATGTCACGGTGCCGACGCTGGCACAGGCGAGGAACAGGAGGGCGAGCAGTCCGGCCACCAGCCGCCCGCGCAGCGTCCGGCGGGACAGCCACCTGCTCGCAGCGGTGCGCGGCCGGCCGGATCGGCTCCTGGTCATTGCTCAGGCCGGCGCCTTCAGCACGTAGCCGACGCCGCGTACGGTGTGGATCAGCGGCTCGTGCCCAGAGTCGATCTTCTTGCGCAGATAGCTGATGTAGAGCTCGACCACGTGCGCCTGCCCGCCGAAGTCGTAGTTCCACACCCGGTCCAGGATCTGTGCCTTCGACAGCACCCGGCGCGGGTTGCGCATCATGAACCGCAGCAGCTCGAACTCGGTGGCGGTGAGTTCGACTAGCTCACCGCCGCGGTGCACCTCCCTCGCGTCCTCGTCCATGGTCAGGTCGGCGACCGTCAGCTCCGTGCCGGCGCTGGCTCGTGTCATGCCCGCCCGCCGCAGCAAGCCGCGCAGCCTGGCGATGACCTCCTCGAGGCTGAACGGCTTGGTCACGTAGTCATCGCCGCCAGCGGTGATGCCAGCGACGCGGTCCTGGACGGAGTCCTTCGCGGTGAGGAACAGCACGCAGATATGCGGCAGGCTGGCGCGCAACCGGCGAAGTACCTCGAGGCCGTCGAAGTCGGGGAGCATGATGTCGAGCACCACCGCGTCCGGCTGGAACTCGCGAGCCGCCCGCACGGCCGACCTGCCGTCTGCTGCCGTCCGGATGTCCCAGCCCTCGTACCGCAAGACGCTGCCGAGCAGCTCGGCGAGGCTCGGCTCGTCATCGACGACAAGGACCCGGACGGGGCTGCCGTCGGCTCGCTGGATGCCGCCAGATGCATGCCCAGCGTGCGTCATGGACGCTGATTCCATCAAGCTCATCATCTCCCCAGCCTGGCTGGCCCCGCTGTGGCGTGCTTCTGGGCAGGTTCTGAGTTTGCTCTGCGTGGAGCGACCTGCCTCCCCCGGGTACGTCGGCGTCAGTGCGCTGCGGCGCTGGGCAGGTCCGGCTCGGCAATCGAGTCGAGGAAGCTGCGCAGCTCGGCGGCAAACAGGGCGGGCGCGGCGACGTTGGGAGCGTGTCCCGCGCCGGGAATCACGACCTTGCGCCCCAGGGGGATCTTGGCAGCCATGTAGTCGGCGGCCCCTTGGAACTGTGCATCGTCGGCGCCGACCACGACCAACGCCGGTACGGCGATTGTTCCCAGCCCATCGATGACGTGGGAATCGTGCTGAGTCAGCAGCCCGCGAGCGGCCAGGATCAGCCCGTTCGCGGCTCGGTGCGCGCCGCCGTGCAGCTCGAAGCCCGCCGGCACAGCCGCGAGCCCACGCTCGGCGATCCGGCTTGCTGTCGCCTCGGCCATGCGGTTCCACCTCTCCCGTGCCTCGTCACTACGGAAGCCGGGACCGGTGCCGATGAGGACGAGCCCCGCGACGCGCTCCGGGTGCGCCAACGCGAAGGCGAGCGACAGGTAGCCGCCAAGTGAGTGGCCACCGAGGATCGCGCGCTCGAGGCCGAGGTGGTCGAGGACCGCTGCCATGTCCAGGATGGCTGCGTCAGTGGTGTAGCAGTCAGGATCTGATGGGCACTCGCTGCCGCCATGGCCGCGCAGGTCCCAGGTCACGACCTTGTTGCGGGGCACGATCGCCGCCAGGTTCGCGGCGAACATAGCGGACGTGGCCGCGTACCCGTGGCTGAGCAGGAGCGGCGGGCGCAGCTCGCCGCTGACCTCGTAGCGGATGGCGCCGCATGGACGGGGCAGCAGAGGCATGGGATCTCCCGATCAGTTGCCAGAGAATCTCGCGCGCCGCCGTCCGGCGACCGCGGCGACGCCAGCGCGCCAGTCGGCAGTGTCCATGAGCCGCTCCTGCTCGGCGCGTTCCCGCGTCATGGCCTGGCGTGCGCGTGCGGCGAGCTGCCCGCGCATGGTGGCCCGGATCGAGCGGATCGCCAGCGGTGCGGACGCCGCGATCTGGGCCGCGAGGTCATGGGCCTGTGATCGAAGGTCACCTGGGTCCGCCAGCCGGTCCGCCAGCCCGATCTGTGCGGCCTCCGGTCCAGGCACGCGGCGTCCGGTATAGAGCATGTCGAGCGCCGCCTGCTGACCGACGACCGCCGGCAGCGTGACGGTGAGGGCGAAGCCCTGGTGGATGCCGAGCAGCGCGAAATTGGCAGCGAACCGTGCGCTCGGGGATGCGACTCGGAAGTCGGCCGCAAGCGCCAGGCCGAGCCCGCCGCCGACGGCGGCTCCCTGTACTGCGGCGACCATGGGCAGCGGCTGCTCGAAGAGCCGGGCTGCCGCATCGTAGAGGTGCGGGCCTTCGGCTACAGCCACGGACTCGGCGTGCCTGAAGTCGGCGCCGGCGCAGAAGACTCGGCCAGTGCTGCAGAGCACGATTGCTCGGCAGCCAGGATTGCCTGCCAGCTCGTGGCATGCGTCGGCGATTCGGCCGATCAGCGCCGTAGTGAAGTAATTGTCAGGCGGCCGGTTGATCTCGAGTGTCGCTACGTAGTCATCGGCAAGCTCGATACCCAGCTCAGTTCCCGGATCGCTCATGAGAAGGCTCCCGGCTCGCAGCGCTGTCGTCCAGTCTCGACATCGTAGGCCAGCGTCCCGCCGGGATGGCGCCTGGTAGCTTCGGCGCAACGATGCACATGCTGTGCTGGGACGGCGCCTTATGGTTACCGGCCCGCGATGCACACATTGTTCCTAAGGTCCTCGCAGGTCCACGGTGGGTCGGCACGCAGTCCCCACAACTTGTGGATTTAGCTGTGAATTCGCGGTGGAAAATCACGGTGCACGGGGGATAAACAGCCGATGTCCTGTGGATGACTAAAGAATCTTGAAGATGTCGCGGAAAAGGCTTGTGCAGCGCACCCGGTTAGCAGTAGAAATCTCTCACCACTGAAGACGGGATCCGCCCCAAGGGAAACCTCGGGAACGCTGGAAGGGCCGGGCGACTGGCGCAGACGGCGGGAATCTGACACCGGTGGTAGCCGCGCCGCGCACCGTGGTCGAGCAATCGGCTAACCGGACGGCGAGGCAGGGCGAGGCCCCTCCATCTCATACATGGAGGGGCCTCCGCTCTGTGTAGGTTTCCCCCCGGGTCCGGAACCTACGCGCACTTCGCGCCGAATCGTCACTCAGCGGCCGGGCAGGCCCGGCTTCCGCTTCCGGCTGCGGGCCGCTTCCGGCTGCGCGCCGGTTCCGCCTGAGCGCCGCTTCCGCCTGCGTGCAGCTTCCACCGCGGCGCGAGGCAAAACCGCAGGTGGCCGGTACCGCGTGTTGCACGAGCGTCGGCCTGTCCTGGTGCGAGACTCGTGCTTGACGTTCTGCGCGGTTGCATCCCGGGGGAAGCAGATGACTGTCAGCATGGGCCACGGCGCCGTCGATGGCTGTCAGGCCGGGCGTCTGTCTGGCCGAGTCTCGGCAGCTATCGGAGAGACGGGCATGTACCGCCGGCGCTCCGTGCAGCCGAGCAGGCGCGCGGTGCTGCAGGTGCAGGCCCCCGGGGACCCTGGTGTGGCGGCGGGCCTGGTCCGCTGGTTTACCGAGCGCGCCTTTCATTTCTACGTGGCCGGGCTGCACATGCCCGCAGCGGCGCTGCGGGGTCGGCGCCCAGATCGTCACCTCGCTGCGGCGCTCGCCGACCTTGACGCCGCCTGTGCCCACTTGCGCCAGTCAGAGGGGATGACGAACGTCCTGGTGAGCGGGCACGGTCTGGGGGCCACGGCGGCCGCGATGTGGAGCGATGCCCGGCAGAGCGGGGCGGCGGACGCGCTCATCCTGCACGATCCTGCCCTGCCCAGGCGGCTCACGCTGAACATCACATGTCCGGTCCTGGTCCTGGTGGACGCGACAGGCAAGGCGGGCGAGGACCAGACCGCGAGTGACGGGTCACGTCGCTGGCCGCTGGCCCGGCGCGGCGATTCGGCCGCATCGACGCGCCTGGGCAGGCACGTGACCTGGCTGGCGCTTGAGCCTGGGTCGCGGCTCGGCGACGACGGCACAGACCCGCGACATGTGTTCGACCAGCTTGGCCGTTGGCTCGGCGCCTACATGTACGGGCAGGCGCGCGACCAGCTGCTGTGAGCAGTCAGCTGGTGACGCTCACCACGACCTGCGGGTAACCGGATGCGCCGTTCGGCTCCGGCGGAGCTTGCACGGCCGTCTGCGTGTACCCGGTGCGATCGGTGGCGCGCGCTTCGATCAGGTAATTGCCCGCCGGTACGTTCGTGTCCCAGTAATAGACCCACTGGCGCCAGGTATCGATGTCGGGCACGGCCGCGAGTTGCGCCTCGTGCCAGGGCCCGCCGCCGATGCGTACCTCGACGGCCTCAATGCCCTTGTGCTGCGCCCAGGCGACTCCGGCAATCGCTGTGCGCGTCCGGGCGGTCAGCGTGCCAGGGCCGGGCACGTCGATGCGCGATTCGGTCTTGACGGGCGCTTGCTCGGCCCAGCCGCGCTGGGCCCAGTAGGAGCTGTTAGCCGCGTAGGTCGTCACCTCGATATCGGTGATCCACTTGCAAGCCGAGACGTACCCGTACAGGCCCGGTATGACCAGGCGGACCGGGAATCCGTGTTCGACGGGCAGGGCGGCGTCATTCATGGCCACGGCGAGCAGCGCGTCGCGCCCGTCCATCGC
>JASHSO010000028.1 GCA_030038715.1 Streptosporangiaceae bacterium | reverse complement strand
CACGAGATGGGCTATGCCAGCGACGCCGACGTCGTGTTCGTGCACGATCCACTGCCCGGTACGGGGGACGAGGAGGCCAGCAGGGCCGCGCACGGCGTGGCCGAGCAGTTGCGCGCGCTGCTGAGCAGGCCCGGCCCGGACCCAGTGCTGGTCGTCGATGCCGGCCTGCGGCCGGAGGGCCGGCAGGGACCGCTGGTCCGCACGCTGGCCTCCTACCGTGCCTATTACCGCCGGTGGTCGATGCCATGGGAGGCCCAGGCGCTGCTGCGCGCCGAGTTCGCGGCCGGCGATGCCGAGGTCGGTGCGGGGTTCATTGCAATGGCCGACCAGATCAGGTATCCCGAGGGCGGCGTCGACGACGAGGCGGTACGCGAGATCAGGCGGATCAAGGCGCGCATGGAGGCCGAACGGATGCCGCGCGGTGCGGAGCCTACGCTGCACCTCAAGCTCGGGCCCGGCGGTCTTGCCGACGTGGAATGGGTGGCGCAGCTGCTGCAGCTGCGGCACGCCTGGGCAGTGCCGTCACTGCGGACCACCGGGACGCTTGCGGCGCTGCAGGCCGCCCGCGCGGCAGACCTGATCGTGCCAGCCGACGCCCGGACACTTACGACGTCCTGGCTGCTCGCCTCCCGGATCCGGGACGCGGTGATGCTGGTGCGCGGCCGGGCTTCGGATACGGTCCCGACCGTGCCGGCCGAGCTTGCCGTGGTCGCGCGCGTGCTCGGCTACCCGCCCGACGGGTCGCAGGATCTGCTTGAGGACTGGCGGCGGTCGGCACGCAAGGCGCGGGCCGTGATGGAACGGCTCTTCTACGGCTGACAGGCAGCGGTGCCGACAGGCACGACGGTATGGATAGTTCCAACCCCTGCCCGCCGCCTACCGGAGATTCGGGCCGGGTGCACTCCTAGGGTGCTGTTCTCGGGCAGACCTCGTGCACCCACTTGCCGTCCACCTGGCGCCGCACGTCATCGGCCGGCCGGATCTCGTTGCCGCAGCGCGCGCAGATCTCGCCCGGCGCGTGTGCCTCATTGTCGTCGTACGGCTCCGCCGTGAACTCATCCGGGCCAGGCTGATGCTCTTCCCGCGCGATGCCGAATTCCTCCTGAATGCCCTTCTCGATCTCGATGCCCCCGAAGTCCGGCGGAGTTGTCATCCCGGCCCCTAGCTGGTTGCCATTGAGTTCGCTGCAAGTGTCACATTAGTGCAGTGGCGCCCGGACGCTGGCTGCCGTGACTGCTCGCAAGGATGGCACGTACCTGAGGCTGGGGCGGCGCCCCGTGACGTCTCCCCAGTTCAGGCCCTCGGTGCCGGTCAGATATCGAAATACAGCTCGAACTCGTGCGGGTGCGGGCGAAGCCGCAGGGCGTCGATCTCGTTGGAGCGCTTGTAGTCCAGCCACGTCTCGATCAGGTCGGCGGTGAACACGCCGCCCTCGAGCAGGAAGTCGTGATCGGCCTCGAGGTTGTCAAGCACCTCTTCGAGCGAGCCGGGAACCTGAGGTATCGCCGCAGCCTCGTCCGGTGGCAGTTCGTACAGGTCCTTGTCGACCGGCTCGGGCGGTTCGATCTTGTTCTTGATCCCGTCCACGCCCGCCATCATCATGGCCGCGAACGCGAGGTACGGGTTGCACGACGGATCGGGCACCCGGAACTCAAGCCGCTTTGCCTTCGGGTTCGGGCCGGTGATCGGGATCCGCACGCAGGCAGACCTGTTGCGCTGCGAGTAGACCAAGTTGACCGGGGCCTCGAAGCCGGGGACCAGGCGATGGTAGGAGTTCGTTGTCGGGTTCGTGAAGGCCAGCAGCACCGGAGCGTGCCGGAGCAGGCCGCCGACGTAGTGCCGGCCGGTGTCGGATAGCCCGGCGTAGCCGACCTCGTCGTAGAACAGCGGCGCGCCATCCTTCCACAGGCTCTGGTGGCAGTGCATGCCCGAGCCGTTGTCGCCGAACAGCGGCTTCGGCATGAACGTGACGGTCTTGCCTGCCGCGCGAGCGACGCTCTTGATGACGTACTTGTAGACCATCAGCTTGTCGGCCATGGTGAGCAGCGTGTCGAACTTGATGTCGATCTCGGCTTGCCCGGCCGTGCCGACCTCGTGGTGCTGCATCTCTACGTCGATGCCGCATTCGATGAGCTTGCGCACCATCTCCGAGCGCAGGTCGGTGTAGTGGTCCATCGGCGGGATCGGGAAATACCCGCCCTTGTACCGTGGCTTGTAGGCGAGGTTCCCGCCGGGCTCGTCCCGGCCGGTGTTCCAGGCACCCTCGATCGAGTCAATGTGGTAGAAGCCCTCGTTCGGCCCGGTCTGGTAGCGCGCGGAGTCAAAGATGTAAAACTCGGCCTCAGGGCCGAAGTAGGCGGTATCGCCGATGCCGCTGCCGCGCAGGTAATCCTCGGCCTTACGGGCCACATTGCGTGGATCGCGCGAGTAGGGCTCACCGGTGAGCGGGTCGTGCACGAAGAACGTCAGGTTCAGCGTCTTGTGCGAGCGGAACGGGTCGATGAAGGCGGTGCCGGGGTCGGGCAACAGCAGCATGTCCGACTCGTGGATTTGCTGGAACCCGCGGATCGACGAACCGTCGAACATCAGACCATCGGCGAAGACCTTGTCGTCAAAGGATTCAGCGGGCACGGTGAAGTGCTGGACGATGCCGGGCAGGTCGCAGAACCTGACGTCGACGAACTGCACCCCCTCCGTTTCAATGAACTGCAGTACCTCATCGCCGGTTGTGAACATCAGCTCTCCTTAGCTGCGGTTACAGGCTGCCAGCCCGGGTACGCACGGTGCGGCGCGGTTGTGAGACTAGCCATGGCCAGTTTCCTGGCCGTGTCGCCTATGTTTCGCTGGCGTTACACGGCCCGCCGGGTCGCGAACCGGCAGCACCTCGTGCGAGGTTGCCGAACCAGGCTGGCCGCTGCCTGGCTGGCTTGGCACAGCGGATACCGTTGACCTCGTGACCGACGAGCGGGCAGCCGCAGGAGAGGACGAGGCCTACCCAGGCGAGCACCTCGGCCTGCCGGAATACGGCGCCGGGTCGGTGGCAGGCTGGAGCAGGCGTGCCGGGGCCCTGATGATCGACTGGATCGCCTGCAGCCTCATCGCCATCGCGTTCTTCTACCACCCATCGGCAGGGCACACGTCGGATGTCCTCGTTCAGCCTCGACTGTGGACGCCGGTGGTGTTCGCCGTAGAGGATTTCGTACTGACCTCGCTGACGGGATTCACGATAGGCAAGCGCCTACTCGGACTGCGGGTGATCAGGCTGGACGGTCGGCCGGTCGGGCCGATATCGGGATTCTTGCGGACCCTGCTGCTGATGCTCGTAGTTCCTGCCCTGATGATGGACCGCGACTTGCGCGGTCTGCAGGACAAGGCGGCCCGGACAGTCGTGGTCCGGACCTAGCCGGCAGAGCGGCCGAGGGCGTGGCGGCTGGCGCTAGCGGAGCCTCGGGCGGGGAGCCTTGGGCATCCTTGCGGTCCTCGGAATGGGACCCTTGGGCATCTGCAGTTGCTGGGGCAGCGCGTTCAGGCGGTAGTTGAGTTCGGCGACGGCCTGGCCCTTCAGGTTGCGCGGCAGCTTCATGATCTTCTTTTGCAGCTGCCTAATCGGCACCTGACCTTCCGCGTCGCCTACCTGGAAGTCGTAAATCGGGACTTGGCTGGCGATGCGGGCAATCCGCTTCTTCTCGGCGGCCAGCAAGCTGGGCAGTCGGGTGGGTGATCCCTCGCCGACCGGGATCACGCCGGGCTTGCCGACGGTGCGGTGCACCACGTCCATGTTGCGGTTGGCGGCAATGGCCGGCGTGGTGGTCCACGGACCGCGGAGATTCTGCAGGACCGCCGCGGCAGCGCCGGGCTGCCCTTCGATGGCGGAATACTGGGCGCTCTGGGCGAACCGGCCGAACAGCACCATGGCGCCCAGCAGGCCGACCAGGACGCCGAGCGGGATGAATCCCCAGATGGGGCCGATGACGAGGCCGAGCACGACGAAGACAGCCAGGATGCCGACGCCCGCCAGCGCAACCAGCGGCAGCGCCTTGGGGTTCTGCTTGCGGACGAGGCCAGCGACCAGCCGGATCTGCTTGATGCGGCCCATCGAGGCAGGGTCGTCAGGGTTCGAAGCCTGCGCGCCGCGCTTGTTCACCATGATGGCGAGGATACCGGTCCGGGCCGGCGCTCCATGGCCTGGCGGTAAAGCCGTCCCGCGCGGTAGGACGACCTCACGAGCGGTCCTGATTGCACACCGGAGAAGCCGAGCTCGGCGGCTTCCTCGGCAAGCTCGTCGAACTCTTCGGGCGGTACCCACCTGTCGATCGGGTGATGGCGCGGCGACGGGCGCAGATATTGCGTTATCGTGAGCAGCTCGCAGCCGACTGCCCGCAGGTCGGCCATGGCCTGGCTGATCTCGTCGCGCCGCTCTCCCATGCCGAG
>JASHSO010000353.1 GCA_030038715.1 Streptosporangiaceae bacterium | reverse complement strand
GCTGACGCGGTCCGCGGCCTGGCGATTGGCGGTCCGATCGGCAATCACGTGGTCTACGTCCTGGCCTGGGCCGCAGGGATCGTGGCGGTGACCTTCCCGCTTGCGATGACGATGTATCGGCGCCGCGTCTGAGCGGATCGAACTCAGCGCGCCAGCGCCAGAGCGTCTTCCCTGGTGAGGTGACGGCCCCGCTGGTAGGCGGCGGCGAACTCAAAGGCGCCGATCGCGGCGGTGGCCGCAGATGTAACCCTGGCCTCCTCCAGGCTGCTGGCATCGCGGAACCCGCGCAGCGAGTGCGCCAGGCCGAGCAGCTCGGCAGCGCGCTCGTGGTCGCCGTAGGCGCCGGCCAGCGCTGCGACACCGGCGACGGCTTCCGCTAGCGCGGCGTTGACCGGGATGAACGGCACCGTTGAGTCCGCGAGCGTGCGTACCGCCAGGCGATGCCAGCGCTGCGCGGCCACGAGATCCCCCTGCTGCTCGGACACGCAGCCGAGCTTGCCGAACGTGCGCGCGGCTACCAGGAGCATGCCCGGCCGACCTGCCTTGGTTTCGGCGATCTCCCGCGCTTGCTCGAGGAGCCGCCCGGCCTCCGCCAGGTTCCCGCCGCGCCGGGCGAGTTCGCTGAGTTCCAGGTAGCCGGTCGCCTGGTCGTCGTGCTCGCCGAACTGGCTGGCGTACTCGACACCGCGCTCCAGGTCGGCCCGGGCGCCGTCGAGGTCGCCGAGCATGGCACGCGCCTTCCCGAGCGGCACGAGCATCATCTCGCCCCAGTGCGAGTTGAAGCCCTCAGCTGCGTAGCCTCTGGCCTCCTCTAGGGCGGCGACCGCTGCTGCCGGGTCGTCGCGCGCCAGCGCCACCTCTGCCAACCCGCCAAGGCTCACCACCAGCCCCCACGCGTCGCCGATCTCCCGGAAGCTCGCCTCGGCCGCGGCCAGGCGAGTGGCGGCCGCCGTTACGTCCCCGGCGTGCATCGCCAGGTGCCCGCCAAGGGCAAGGCACGAGGCACGCACCCACCGGTCCGGGTGGCCCTCCAGGGTGGCCAGCTTGTCCCTGGCTGCCGCCTCGTCACCGCTGAACATGGCCGCCAAGGGCGTCATCAGGACCAGCATCGGATGGCGGGTGTCGGCGGGCACCAGCGAGACCAGGCGCCCAATTTCGGCGGTGACCGGTTCGGCGGGTTCACCGGGCCCGGCGGGCTCCGGATCCTGCCCGTCTTCTGCTTCAGCACCCGGCACTAGCCTGCCCACCACCGCGAGGATCCGGCAGACCGCGTAGCTGTCCGCGAGTCCCGGTGGGGCACAGTCCCCGGCGAGGCTAGCGACCGATGCTGCCCACTGTGCCGCCTCGGCGTCGTAGTCGTTCAGCACCCAGAACCAGGCCAGGGCCGTCACGAGGCGCAGGCCGAGCACCGCGTCGTGGGTATCGACTGCGTGCCGTAGCGCCGCTGAGCAGTTGTCGTGCTCGGCGACTAGCCGGGTCATCCAGGCGCGCTGGCCGCGAGTGCGCAGCTCGGGCTCGGCTCGTTCGGCAAGACCCAGGAAGTAACGAGCGTGGGCCGCCGCGACGGCGTCCTGCTCGCCGGCCTCCGCCAGCCGCTCCGCCGCATACGCGCGGACAGTCTCCAGCAGCTCGTACCGAATCTCCCCCTGGCTGGTGGCGGTCACCAGGGACTTGTCCACGAGCGAGGCGATCACGTCGATCAGCCCTTCGGCTGATCGGCCATCGAAGGCGCATACCTGCTCAGCAGCCTCGGGCGTGGCGCCTCCGTTGAACACCGAGAGCCGGCGCAGCACCACGCGCTCGAACCCCTCTAGCAGGTCCCAGCTCCAGTCCACTACCGCCCGCAGCGTCTGGTGTCGCGGCAGCGAGGTGCGGCTGCCAACGGCAAGCAGCCGGAACCTGTCGTCGAGACGATCGGCCACCTGGGCAGGCGTCAGCACCCGCAGCCGCGCCGCCGCCAGCTCGATGGCAAGCGGCATGCCGTCAAGCGCCCGGCAGATCCTGACCACGTCCGCCACCGAGCCGGCATCGACGGCGAAGCCGGGTCGCACCGCAGCAGCGCGGTCGGCGAGCAGCCGGACCGCGGCATAGTTCATCGCGTCGTCCGCGCCTGCCCGCTCCGGCGGCAGCGCCAGCGCGGAAACGGGGCACAGCGCTTCGCCGGTCACGGCTAGCGGCTCCCTGCTGGTAGCGATGATCCGCACGCCGGGTGCGTCGGCGAGCACCCGCTCAACGAGGCCGGCCACGTCATCGACAACGTGCTCGCAGCTGTCGAGTACCAGCAGCAGTTGCCTGGCGGCCACCGCATCGCTGAGCCGCTCTAGGGCCGGCTGGTAGACCGCTTCTACGCGCATGGTCTCTGGAATGCCGACGGCCGACAGCACCGCCTGCGAGACATCCAGCGCGTCGCGCACCGGCGCCAGCGGCACGAACCACGCGCCGTCGGGCATCTGGCCGGCCGCCAGCTGGAGGGCTCCTTCGATCGCCAGCCTGGTCTTCCCCGCACCGCCCGGGCCGGTCAGCGTCACCAGGCGTGCTTCGCTGAGTAGCTTGCCCAGCGTCCGCAGCTCCTCCTCTCGGCCCACGAAGCTAGTCAGCTGAGCGGGCAGGTTCCCTGCAGGCCGACGGGGCGCGGCACTTGTACGCCGCGTCCCTGCCGCGTGCGCCGGACCTGGGCCGGCGACCTCGCCACGCACAATGGCAAGGTGCACGCCAGCGAGCGCAGGCGAGGGGTCGACCCCGAGTCGGTCGGCAAGCGCATGCCTGATGTCCTCATACGCCTGCAGCGCGTCAGCCTGCCGACCCGCTGCATACAGCGCGCGCATCAGCAGCCCGCACAACCGCTCGCGCAGCGGGTTCGCGGCGGCTAGCTCGCTGACCTCGCCAACGAGTTCGTGGTCGCGGCCTAGTCGCAGTTCCGCGTCGATCGCGTCCTCGGTGGCGGCAAGGCGTGCTTCTTCCAGCCGCGACGCGGGCCCGGTCGCGAATGGCAAGTCTGCGGCGTCGGCTAGCGCATCACCGCGCCACAGCGCCAGTGCCTGGCGCAGCAGCGCAGCACCGCGTGCTGTGTCGCCATCAGCCACGGCGGCGCGCCCGGCAGTCACCCCCTGCTCGAACGAAACCGCATCGACCTCACTCGGATCCAAGACAAGCCGGTAGCCGCCCGACTGGTAGCTGACCGCGTCCTTGCCGGCGGCCTGACGCAGCCTAGACACCAGAGCCTGGAGGGCGTTCCCGGTGTTAGCAGGACGCTCGCGAGGCCAC
>JASHSO010000352.1 GCA_030038715.1 Streptosporangiaceae bacterium | reverse complement strand
CGATCTCGTAGACCCTGCGTAGTTCGGCGACGGTGAACTCGTCCCCGCAGAACGCCGCGGCCAGCGAGGTGTACTCGAGCTTGGACCGAGCACGCTCCACTCCGTCTCGCAGGATCCTGGCGTGGTCGAAGGCCATCTGCGTCAACGCGGCGACCGGCTGCCAGCTCATCTGGGGCTGGTCGGGCACCGGCAGATCGGGGGCCAGCGCGAGGTAGGCCACCGACACCGCGCGCCTGGTCGGGTCCCGGTCTGGGTAGCCGTAGCTACGCAGCTGCTCGAGGTGCACGGGCGAGCCCGGGAGGCCGGCCCGCTCTGCCAGGACCCTCGCCGCAGCGGCTGGCAGGTCCTCGTCCAGCCGGATGAACCCGCCTGGCAGCGCGACCAAGCCGGGGTATGGCTCACCGTCGCGGCTCCACACCAGGGTGGCGAGCTTGCCCACTCTGATGGTCAGGATGACTAGGTCAACGCTAACGCCGATGCGCGGGACGCTCACAGTCGCACGCTAGCCGGAAGTGGTACTAGCGAGCTGCGATCTCGGCGAGAGCCGTGGCAAACGCAGCGTGGGCATCCTCGCTGAACAGCACGAACCTCACCTCGGTGAGCTCGGCGCCGACCTGCGAACTGCGGACGGCCCGCACAGCGATCCGTGCGGCGTCCGCCATCGGCCAGCGGTAGACGCCCGTCGATATGGCCGGGAACGCCACCGTTGTGGCGCCGAGGTCAGCCGCGACCCTGAGGGACTCGACATAGCACGAGGCCAGCAGGGCCGAACGGTCCTGAGAGGCCGAATAGACCGGCCCGACAGTGTGGATGACCCACCGGGCAGGCAGGTCACCGGCGGTGGTCGCGACCGCCTGGCCGGGCGGCAGGCCGTCGGCGTACTGGGTGGCGCGCAGGTCGCGGCACTCCGCCAGGATAGTCGGCCCGCCGCGCCGGTGGATGGCGCCGTCCACGCCGCCCCCGCCGAGCAGCGCGGAGTTGGCCGCGTTGACGACGGCATCGACTTCCTGTGCGGTGATGTCGCCGCGAGCGAGCGTGATCTGCATCACCGTAGCGTA
Organism: Streptosporangiaceae bacterium; assembly: GCA_030038715.1. Classification (GTDB taxonomy): domain Bacteria; phylum Actinomycetota; class Actinomycetes; order Streptosporangiales; family Streptosporangiaceae; genus JAJYUU01. The sequence continues at coordinate 8,227 of JASHSO010000352.1, read as the reverse complement.
GGCATTTCCATTGGGAGCTGGGCGCCGGAACTCGTCAGCACCCCGGCAGTCGGCTCAGCTCATAGCTGCCGACTCGCAAGCACGGTCACTTGGTGCCTGGCTTCCTCCCCTGGCTGCCTGACCTGGTAGCTGGGGTGGGTCTTTTCCTCGCTGCCTGGGTCGTCGGATCGAGCTCCAGAGCCTTCATCAGCCGGGGTGCTAGCTGCTCGGCCAACGCGGGTGCGAGTGCGTCGGCCAGCTCAGCGGCGAATGCCTGAGCAAGCAGGAGTTTTTCGATCATCGAGATCCGCGATGCATCCCACGTGGATCCGAAGGCCGTTTCGAAGAGAGCAGCCGTGGTGGCCATGCCCCGGATGGGGGACTCTGCGGATCCGCCGGACTCGTTCAGTATGTCCCGGATCAGGTCGTCAACCAGTGACTCGACTTCGTCCTCGCGCATTTCCTTTGATGACTCAACCGCCATGTCTGTTCCTTTGTCTTGTATCGGGTGGGTCGCGAGCCGACCCCCCCAGGCCGGACCAGGCCCGTTCCCGCGAGCCGACACCTGCGCTCACCGGAACACGGCTGCCGACGCCGCCAGGCAGGGCCCGCGCCGGACTGTGCGCTAACCCAGCGTCGCTACCGTGCGAGCGCCGCGAGAATGAGCGGGTGCCCCATGACCCCGTCGCCTTCTTCGCGGCGGCGGTGCATGAGCGCCGCGAGCAGCAGCGGGTGCTCGATCATCGGCTCCTCGCCCCCTTCGCCTTCCCGGCGGCGCATCAGCGCGGCCAACAGGAGCGGGTGCTCGATGGGGCGCTCGCCCCGGCCCCTGCGACGACGCGCCAGCGCAGCGAGCAGCAGCGGGTGCTCGATGAACGACTCCTCGTCCTCCTCGCGCTCTCGGCGGCGCGCCAGCGCGGCCAGGAACAGCGGGTGCTCGATGAACGACTCCTCGTCGTCCCGTCCCCGGTGGCACATCAGCGCGGCCAGGAGCAGCGGGTGCTCGATCAGGCGCTCGCCCCGGCCCCGGCGGCGGCGCGCCAGCGCAGCGAGCAGCAGCGGGTGCTCGATGCCTGATCCCTCGTCCTCCTCATGGCGGCTCATTAGCGAAGCGAGCAGCTCCTCCTCTGCTGCCTCAGCCGAATGCTCCGTGGTCGTTGCTGTCATGAAGTCCTCCTTGAGTGGCAGTCCTCGCGGGCGTCCAGGCCGGGAAGCCCGGCTGCGACTGCCCGTCGGCGTTGTCTCCCGGCCCCGACTGCCCGTCGGCGTTGTCTCCCGGCGCACGGCCTGCCCGGGCCGCGCCGGACCTATGCCACCCGAGCCGGGTGAAATTTGCGCGCGTCCCGGATGCCGTCTACGGACCGCGCTCCATGTACCGGCTCTGACGCTGGAGTTACGATTGAGTAGTGAATCGACTCGGCGAGCTTGAGCGCGCCATAATGGACGTACTCTGGGAGGCCGCGGAGCCGCTGAGTGTGCGCGAAGTGAGTGGTCTGCTCACCGATCGTGACCTGGCTCACACTACTGTCATGACGGTTCTCGACCGGCTAGCCAAGAAAGGCTTCGCCCGGCGGGAGCGTAACGGGCGCGCGTGGCACTACCAGGCCGCCGAGACCAGGGAAGCGTACGTGACCGAGCTGATGCTCAGCGCTCTTGACCAGACGGGGGACCGGCAAGCCGCCCTGGCTAGATTCGCTCGTAGCGTTTCCGGCACCGAGGCTCAGACCCTGCTGAATGCACTGGGAGCGCTCGGCGAAGCTCCAAGGGGCTGAGGTGGGGCCTTGTCAGCCGCAGTTTTCATTCTTGCCGCGATCGCCGCTAGCTGCGTGCCTGCTGCTCGCGCGCTAGCCGCGGCGCGCTGGCCCTACCGGGCGCCAGCCGCCGCGATCCTGCTCTGGCAGGCACTCGGCCTGGCGTGGGGTCTGGCTGCAGTGGGCACGCTGATCGGGATGGGTGCGGCCACGCAGGCCACGGGCGTGGCAGGCGGTGCACTGACTACCGTGAGCAGGATCGTCCGGGCTGTCGGGTCGCCCGCCGCGTCGGCCGACCTCGGTGCCGTCCGGCTGATATGCCTCTGCGCGGGCCTGGTGCTACTTGCTGTGCTGTGCTGGATCCTGCTCGCCGCATCGGCAGCCGTGGTGCGGGCCAGGCAGCGCCAGCACACCCTGTTGAACCTGCTCGCCCATGGTGACCCGAAGGTGCCCGGGGCGCTGATTGTCGATCATCCGGCCGCGGCTGCGTACTGCCTCCCCGGCCTGCGCTCGGCCATCGTGATTAGCGCCGGCACGCTCGCGCTCCTGGACGACGACGAGCTAGCGGCCGTGCTCGCGCACGAGCGCGCTCACCTGCGCGAGCGGCACGATCTCGTACTGTTGCCGTTCACCGCGCTGTTGCGCGCGTTCCGGTGGGCCAGCGTCGCCAGGCAGGCGCACCGGGCAGTCGGGCTGCTCGTCGAGATGCACTCCGACGACCGAGCGCTCCGGCAGCGCCCTGCCAGAGAACTGGCGACCGCGCTGCTGCGAGTCGGCGCGGCCGGTGGTGCCGCTGTACCTGCGGGCGCCCTGGCCATGGCGGATCCCGCCATGGATGGTGAGGTCGCGACCCGGGTCATCCGCCTGCTTCGGCCCTCGCCCGGCCTCGGAGGGGCCGCGCTCGGGCTGGTCGTCGCCGTCGCCGCGGCCATCGTGGCGATTCCCGCAGCGCTGCTCGTGCTCCCATTGCACTGACAGAGGGCTGCGCGCCCGTTGCCGGTCTCCGTCGGCTACGTGCTGACGTGCCGGGCCAAGGACAGCCATATCGAGGACAAGGAGCCGTGCTTATGCCGGATGTCAACGCCACACTCTCCGACCTGGTCATCGCTTATCTCGATACGCAGCGGCTCGGGCGGTTGGCCACAGTAGACAGGCATGGCGCACCGCAGAACAACCCGGTCGGATTCCGGTATAACCCTGAGCTCGGCACGGTCGACATCGGCGGTCGAAACATGGGCGCTAGCCGCAAGTACCGTAACCTGGCGGACAACCCGCATGTGGCGTTCGTCGTCGACGACATAGCCTCGGTCCAACCATGGCGGGTGCGTTGCGTTGAAATCCGCGGTCGTGCCGAGACACTGCTCGACCAGCCGGCGCAAATACCGGGATTCACTAGCGAGATCATCCGCATCCACCCGGAGCGCGTCATCAGTTTCGGGCTTGACCCGGCATGACCCGCCGAGCGGGAGGCTACTCGGCGACGCGGCTGCGCAGCCGCCGGATCACTGGCTCGACTCGGCATTGGCCTACCCGCGCTTGACGCTGGCGGTCAGTCGGCGATGCGGATGCGCAGCCGCCGAAAGCCGCGGCCCTTGCTTTCGATCTTGACGACCTCGATCTTGCCGATGTGCTTGGTGCTGGCTACGTGAGTGCCACCGTCGGCCTGCTGGTCCAGGCCGACGATGTCGATGATCCTTACTGCCTGGACGTTCTCGGGAACGAGGTTGGTCGCGGTCCTGATGATGTCCGGCAGCTTGAACGCCTCAGCCCTGGGCAGCACCCGCACGTCGATCCGCCGATCGGCGCTGACCTCGGCGTTGCAGGCTCCCTCCACTGCCTCCTTGAACCCCTGGGGCAACTCGGGCAGGTCGAAGTCCATCCTGGCCGTAAGGGGCTCCATGTTGCCGCCGGTGACTAGCGCCCCGTAGTCGCGGAATACGACACCGCACAGCACGTGCAAGCCGGAGTGAGTGCGCATGAGCGCTGTGCGCCGCTCGTCCTCGACCGCACCGCGCACCGCGGTGCCGACGGGCGGCACCGGTTCACCCTCGGCCGGGACCAGATAGAGGTCATCGCCCTTCCTGCCTCCCGCGATCCGGGTCTGCACACCGCCCCAGAGCAGCACGCCCTCGGCGGGCGGCTGACCGCCACCGCCCGGATAGAACGCCGACTGGTCCAGCACGATCCCGTCCTCGCCGACGGCCAGCACGACAGCATCCCAGTCGCGCAGGCTCTGGTCAGCTAGCTCGAGGCGGTGCGTGCGCCACTGGCCTTCAGCCATGACCACTTCCCTCCGCCGACCGGGCACTCGACGGTTACCAGGGGCCGTACGGGCCCTGCCGCGCTCCGGGTTTGATCGCCTTGATCTTAGGCCGCACATCGACCAGGTAGATCGACGAGGCCACGAAGGCAACGATGGGCAGCGCCAGCAGGCTGTTGAAGAGGCCAATCTGCTGAGTCACTCCGCCAAGACCGATGAGGAGCGCTACGCCGAGGATAATCAGCCAGATCGGCTTGGTCTGCTTGCTCGCAGCCACGTACGCAGCGGCAGGGTGACGGATAGCGTCGATGAAGGCCCAAGCCTCGACCACGAATGCCGCGACCAAGAGGGCGTAGAAGAAGTAGTCGACTGGCCCATAGCCGGCGAAACTAAACACGGTTCAACGCTACCCGGTCCCAGCCGACGGCGGGGACATGATCGTTCGCCAGCGACGGCAGCGCACCGCCGAGTGGTTTCACCTACGTTCGGGCCAGGTATCGGCACCCTGGTCACTTGGCTGGTCGGCGTTTGCTGGCCGCTGGTCCGCCGTAGCGTCATCCGCCGGTGCCTCGCCTGCCCCGCCGATAGCCAGTCGTCGCGGCTGCCGCTCCAGGGCCGCGGGACTCAGGTTTTCCGGCCAGCTCAGGGCCTCCTCATCCGGGATCAGGCCCGCCTGATCGTCCTCCAGCTCGGCATCCGCAGCCCTCGCGATCGCCGTCTCCTTGCGGAACGACTCGTAGATCTCTATGAGCATCTGCTTCTGGCGCTCGGTCAGCTCGGGATCGGTCAGAACTGACTCGCGCACGGCCGATCCCGGCGGGCGGTCCTCGAGGAACCCGGCTTGGACGTAGAGCGCCTCGGCCGAGATGCGCAACCCCTTCGCAATCTGCTGCAGGATGTCGGCGCTCGGCCTTCGCAGGCCACGCTCGATCTGACTGAGGTAAGGATTGGAGATGCCGGCGGCCTGCGCAAGCTGGCGCAGCGAGATCTTCGCCTGCTCTCGTTGCTCCCTGATGTAGGCGCCGATGGCACTCACGTTCATCGGGCTCATGTTGCTCATCTTCGCACCATGCGCTTGCAGATGCAAACAGTCCAGCTAGCACTAGGCAACGCGATCTGGGCGGGATGGCCGCGCCTAAAGCCAGCACTCACGCGGCAGTTGGCGGTGCGTGGCTGTGCACGACGCGTTTGCCGTCAGGAGAGATTGCAGTGGTTGTGCCGTCGTGGTTGAGCGTGAGCTTCCAGCCCCACAGGTGGATCGCGACGAGATGGTGGAAGTCGCAGCCAAGGATGCAGTTCTCCAGGCTGGTAGCCCCACCCTCGGAACGCGGGATTATGTGGTGCACGTGGCACGCGCTGGCCGGAGTAAGACAGCCGGCAAACCGACAGTGCTTGTCCCTGGCGACTATGGCCCTGCGCAGGTGGGCCGGGACCGTCTCGGTGGCATCGCCGACGTCCAGCGGCAGGCTGATTGACGCGGCCGGTCCAGACAGCAGCCCGGTGCGCAGGTAACTGGCCAGCCCACCCGGCCCCGACAGCAGCCGGACTGCGTCACGGATCGCGAGCTGGCCGGCCGCTCTGGCGGCCAGTGCGGTGCTGTCAGTGGCAGCAACGCCGGTCGTCGCGGCGCCGGGAACGAGCCGGGCGGCGAGCTCTGCTAGCACGTCCTGGTCCACGTGCCCGGTGATGACTGGGACGACGGTGGCATCGCAGTCGGCGCCGGGCGGGGCTGGCGCACCTGACCCGGCCCATGCCGCAGCCGCAGCGTCCGCGCCGGGCAGCTTCAGCAGCTGGTCCAGGGTCATGTGCAGCTCCATGCGTGTCGGCTGACCGCCGCGCTGGGGCAATGTGCCCGCCGCGATCAGCCTGCGGCAGGCCTCGGCCAGCGCATCGTGGTCACGCTGGGGCTTGGTCCGCTCGTCCTCTGGACCGACCTTCTTGCCGAGGGCATCGAGTACTGCCTGTAGCGCCTCGGCCGCCGCCGGGGCCAAGTCGCCGTCCAGCTTCGCCCAGCCGCGGAAATGCGTCGTGAGGCGCAATCGTCGCTTGGCGAACGACTCATCTCCGTCATCGCCGTCGGGCGGGGACGCACGACTAACCATCTCTTCTGCCAGCGCGGACAGGTCGGCCAACTCTGCGCCCGAGGCGGCTGCGCCGAGCAGGATCTCGTCACCGTCGTGCCGACTGGCTCCGGGCAGCTTGTCTGTCCAGTCGCAGATCTCCCTCGCCCATGACGGCGAGACCGTCCCAGCGGCCAGCGCAGCCGCGACGGCCGGGTGCGCCTGCAGCCGCCGCATCCATGCGGTAGCCGCGCCAGCCGCGGCGCTGGTAATCCGGTTCTGCCAGCGCAGCCATGACCGGGCGGTGCCCTGGCCGTCTAGCTCATGCCCGCCCACTGCGTCGAACGCCGCCAGGGCTCGGCTAATGGCGGCTACCTGCATCGCCTCGGCGCTACCCAGCTCGCGCAGCAGCTCGGCTTGCTCGGCGCAGGTCAGCACCCGCGGGTCGGCCGAGGCCAAGAACGACAGACCTGTTCGGACGAACGCCAGCGCCTCTGCGGCGCTGTCAGGCGCCGGGCCCTGGTCGCCGGTTCGGCACATGCCCAGTCACCTCCAGCGCGATGAAAACCTTCGAACTTGTAAGCGATTATAGCGGGCGCCAGCGAAATTCTCGAACTGTTTATCGATTAGCTCGCTACCAAGCTGACGGCGTGCTGCGCTAGCCGCGCGGAAGCGTGGCCCGTACTTCGCCGACCACGGCGCCGCCTCCCATGACGGGCGTCATGGCCAGTTCATCGAGCCTGGCCAGGTCGGCACCGGGAACGCCCCGCGCACCAAGCTCGGTGAGCAGCGCGACGGTCACAGGCACCCGAGCACGGGCAGCACCGTCCTCGATCTTGAACGCGCCCGCCCTGCCGTTTGCCAGCGCAAACGCTTCCACTCCCTCCGCGCCCGACTTCAGCAACAGGCCTGGCACGGCTTCCATGAGCACCCGCTCGGGCCTGGCCGTGCCCGACGTCCACGCGGGGTCGGCACGCATCGCATCGGCCACCGCCCGCTCCGGGGTCCCAGGATTGGCCAAGACGAGGGCCCGGAAGGCTCGGGCCAGTCCGAATACCGACAGCGCCATGATGGGCGCTCCGCAGCCGTCTACGCCGATCAGCGAAACCGGCTCGCCAGCGAGCTTCGCGACCAGCGAGCGGATCTCGACCTGCAGCGGGTGCGCAGGGTCGGTGTAGGTAGCCGTCGGCCAGCCTGCCGCGACGCAAGTCGCCAGCATGGCGGCATGCTTGCCGCTGCAGTTCATGTGCACGCGATCCGGCCCGGCGCCCGCCAGCAGCATGGTGTGCCGCTCCTTCTCGTCAAGCGGCCAGTCGGGCGGGCACCGCAAGTCGGCTTCGGACAGTCCTGCCGCGGCGAGGATCTGCCGCACCCCGGCCACGTGGAAGTCCTCGCCCGAGTGGCTGGCAGCCGCCAGCGCGAGCAGCTTGCCGTCTAGTCTCAGTCCGCACCGCAGCATGGCCACGGCCTGCAACGGCTTGTTCGAGGATCGGGGGAAAATCGGCTCGCTCGCGTTGCCGACCGCGACCTGCACTTCGCCATCGGCGCCAAGAGCAGCGAGCGGACCGCGGTGCTTGCACTCCACGAAACCGGATCTGACGACCTCCGCCAGCACCGGACTGTCAGCCGTGATCGGGCACCCCCAGCATGGTCCGGGCGTCGACAGGTGACATCGCTGGGCGCTGCGCCAGCTCCGCCAGCGACGCTGCGCGCTGCACAAGCTCGGCGTTGCTGGCCACCGGCCGACGGCGAGCGAACGTGACGGTGTCCTCCATGCCGACCCGCAGGTGCCCGCCGGCTGCTACGGCAGCCAGCATGACGGGCAGGGTCGTCCGGCCGATCCCCGTCGCCGACCAGGTGGCTCCGGCCGGAAGAGCGGAAACGGCCTGCAGGAGGGTGGCCGCGTTCCCAGGCATGCCACCGGGAACGCCCATGACCAGGTCACAGTGAACGTGCCCGCCGAACGGCTCGCCTAGCTCGTCGAGCAGGCGGTGCAGCGCGGCGATGTGCCCGAAATCGAACAGCTCGAACTCCGGCACGACGCCCATCTCCTGCGTCCTGGCGTACAGCTCCTTCATGAAGCCCCACGGGTTCATGAACACGTCGTCACCGAAGTTGACGGTGCCGCAGGTCAGCGAGCACGCGTCGGGGGCAGCGTCCAGGACCGCCAGTCGTCG
>JASHSO010000351.1 GCA_030038715.1 Streptosporangiaceae bacterium | reverse complement strand
TCCTCACCCAGGCAGCCAGCAAGCACTTCAGCGACGTCGTGATCCGTGCCACGGACCTGCCCGAGGGACCGCTGACCATCAGCACGCTGGACGCGACCGCTAGCGATGTCAGGACTAGCTCGTATGCCTTCAGCAGCGGGACGATCGGGCGGGTAGACGGCACCGTGCTGATCAGTTTTGCCTCGCTCGGCAATACGCTCGCGAAGGAGATCGGCCCACTTGGCACCATCCTTCGCGGAGCCGGGCTGCAACTGTCCGCGGCCGGTCCCGACGAGGTGCGCGCGAGCCTGAACCTCATCGTCGCGTCGGGCTCGGCGACTTGGCGTATCAGCCTGCTCAGCACGAACGAACTCAGCATCCGCCTAGTGGGAAGCAGCGGACTGCCGCAGTCGCTACTGGACTCGATCTCCGGCGTCACGCTGCATATCCCGAGGCTGCCGCTGGGGCTCACCATCGACCGGGTGCGGGTGAGCACGGCCGGGGTGGTCGGCACGATCAGCGCCGCGAACGTGCGGTTCGGGAGCTAGCTGGCTCGCCCCGTTCCCGCCAAAAGCAGAAGAGGTGACTGCGTGAAGGTCTTCCTGTCGACCGACATGGAGGGTACCGCCGGAATTGTCGACTGGGAGCAGTGCGTCGGGGACGGTCCGCAGGCTCAGGCGGGACGGCGGCTGCTGCTTGCTGAGGTGAACGCGGCCATCGAGGGCGCGATCGAGGGTGGCGCCACGCAGGTGGTCGTGAACGACTCGCACTCCACCATGCGCAACTTGCCCCCGGACGAGCTCGCCGGGAACGCCTCGTACATATCGGGCAGCCATAAGCCGCTGTACATGATGCAGGGCCTTGACGACACGTTCGACGCGTGCCTGTTCATCTCCTACCACGGATCCGTTGGGGCACCGGCCGGGCTATCGCATACCTACAGCCCTCGCGCCGTGGTGGCGGCCAGGATAGACGGCACGGTGACGGGCGAGGCCGGGATCAATGCGCTCGTCGCTGCGCACTACGGCGTCCCGGTCGTACTGGTCACGGGCGACGACTGCGCCTGCGCCGAGGCGGCCGTGCTGCTTGCGGGTGTCCGGGCCGCGGTCGTCAAGCGGCACGTCAGCAGGGTCGCTGCCGACAGCATGCACCCGGTGGCTGCCCGCCAGCTGATCAGGGAGCAGGCGCGGGCGGCCGTGGCAGAGGCCGTGGAGGCGCGACCTCCGCTGCTTGATCCCGGCGTGCTCGAGGTGAGCGTCCGGCACTCCGACATTGCCGAGGCCGCCAGCTGGGTGCGAGGCGTGGACCGGATTGGGTCTCGGGAGCTGCGAATTCACGGCCCGGACCGGCTAGCGACCTATCGGGCCTTCTGCGCTGCGATCCTGCTTACCAGGACCGTCGCCGAAGTTGTGTGAGAGGCACCGCGCCGGATCGCCGGCCGCACCCCCGGCACAGCAGAACTCTCAGCCGCCGTTCCCGGAAATGGCTGGCATTTGCCTTCCGGGCCTCGTGCGCGGACCGTATGTTTGTGACTTTGAACTGCACTTACTGCCAGGAAGGTTGATGTGCATGAAGCCGGATTTGCGGTAGCGGCCGTGGGAAGTCCGCCCCTTGGCGCATCCTCGGTGAGTGCCCGCGCTGCCGCAGTGGCATGGCCGGTCCGGTCCGGGGCAATGCCCCGGCTCGTCGACAAGTTCAGCACGCGGCCGGAGTCGGCGCCGAGCATCGAAATGGCGCTCAACCGCAGCGCGATCGTGGCACTCACGTCCGGCGGGCAAGCGGGCCGGCCGGCGCCCGAATGGGTAGGTTCGTGCGGCAAGACCCAGCTTGCCGCCTACATCGCCGAGTCGCAGTGGCACGCTCGGGCGATCGACTTGCTGGTATGGATCGACGCCAGCAGCCGGGCGTCGGTGCTGTGTGGTTACGTCGACGCCGTCGTCGCGACGACCGGGGTCCGGCCGGTGGGCCCCGCCGACCAGGTTGCGGCTAGTTTCGTCCGCTGGCTGTCCGATACCAGCCGGCGGTGGCTGGTCGTGCTCGACGATCTGGCCCGGGCCGACGTCATCGACGGGCTCTTGCCGGGGACCGGCGCTGGCCGGGTGCTGATCACGACGCGGAATCCCGCCGCGCTGGACGGGCGTGCACTCGGCGTCGAACTCGGGCCCTTCAGCCGCCGAGATGCCATGGGTTATCTGGTCGGCCGGCTCACGGCGGATCCTGAGCAGCGCCGTGGCGCCATCGATCTCGTCGAGGATCTCGGCTTCCAGCCGCTGGCCATAGCGCAGGCGAGCGCCGTCATCGCGAACTCCTGGATCACCTGCGCCGACTACCGCGAGCACTTCGCGAGCCGGCGACGGCTGATCGCCGACTCTTCTGGCGCCATACCGCCGGCGGCCGCCGTTACCTGGACCATGGCCGCCGACCAGGCAGAACTCTTGCTGCCTGGAGGCGCAGCCAGGAGCTGCCTGGCATTCGCCGCCTTCCTGGGCGGGCATGCGATTCCCGTCGACGTCTTCACCACCGCGGCCGGATGCGAGTACATGGCCGGGGCGCGCGCCGGGTCGGAGCCGCCACCGGAACCTGCGCGCAGTGCGCTCAGCGTGCTGGAGCGAGTCGGCCTCCTCGCGATCAACGGGTCGAGCGAACCCGGCACCGTCCAGATCAGCCCAGAAGTCCTGGCGGCGACCAGGAACGCAATGCCGGCGGGCGGACAGCACCGTGCCGCGACCGCTGCGATCGGCGCGCTGCTTGAGGCATGGCCGGCTGGTGATCAGCGAACTCGGTATGCGCAGACGATGCGGGCGAGCGCGGAGTCGCTGCTGCACGCCGCCGGTGACTCGATCTGGGCCGACGGCTGTCCCGCGGTGCTGATTCGGGCTGGGCAAAGCCTGGACGCCGCCGGACTGACCGGCCCTGCCGTGGATTACTGGCGGGAGCTGGCCGCGATCAGTGACAGGCTCCTCGGCCCCGGCCACCCGGACTCGCTGCGACTGGTGGAGAACCTGGCCAGTGCCTGCAAGCTGGCAGGGCGTACGGATGAGGCCATCGCGTGGCATCGGCGCATCGTGGAAGACCGCGCACGTTCCTTTGGCCGGCAGCACTCACTGACGTTGTCGGCCCGGCTCAGTCTGGGCAAGTCACTGTCCGAGGCAGGCGACTTCGGCGCGGCACTGGCGGTGCTGGAGGAGGCCATTGCGGAGAGCGAGCGGGCCCTAGGCGCCACGTCGCCGGACACGCTGGCGATCCGGGACGAGCTCGCCGCAGTGCACCTGGCGGCCGGGGATACCGAGCAGTCGATCCGGCTGCAGCGGGCCGCGCTGAGCGAGCGTGAGCGCGTCCAGGGCGCAGCGCACCGGGACACGATCGTCGCGCGGCAGAAGCTGGCCGAGGCCTACCTGGCCGCGGGTCGGCTGAAGGACTGCATCGCTGCGTACAAGCGCGTTCTCGCCGACAGGGAGAAGGTCGACGGACCGGATCATCGCGGCACGTTGCACAGCAGCGGAGCGCTCGCGGCCGCCTACCATCAGGCCGGCCGGATGGCCAGCGCCGTGGAGATGTATGAGCGAACCCGGGCAAGGTGCGAGCGGGCACTCGGCCCGGATGACCCGGACACGCTGGCGGCCTGCGTCGGCCTGGCTCGCGGGTATTACGCGGTCGGTCGGCTGGGCGACGCGGCCGATCTGCTTCGCGCCACGGTGGCGCGTTGCGAGCTGGTGCTGCCGCAGGGGGACTCGCTGACTACGTCGGCCAGGGAAAGCCTGGCGGCCATCGTCGGCGGCTGAGCGGCGCGCTCGGCCATGGTGGTTTGCGCTGATGCTTGGGCTAGTGCTTGCGCGTTCTTGTCGTATTCGTGTCGCTCTCAAGCGGGATCTTGAAGAACGGCGAGTGCAGGAAGACCTTGGCGATGAACATCAGGATGACGCCAGCCGCGATGGTTCCGACGAGTGACCAGACCTGGCTCGCTGGTGCCACCACCACCGTCTGCTCGAACATCCAGCCGAGGAAGCCCGCGGCGCCAAGCGGCAGCAGCCCGAGAATCAGCGCGTCCCACACGCTGCTGAAAACGCGG
>JASHSO010000350.1 GCA_030038715.1 Streptosporangiaceae bacterium | reverse complement strand
TAACGGACTTCCTCCCGGTACGTGGGCAGGCCCGGCACGCCCTTCCCGCGCACTCCGAGCAGTACGCCGCGATCCCTGATCTCGAGCTGGCTGACGTCCCGCCCGCGCAACAGCAACGGCGCGACATGCCCGGCGTTGGAGAACGACAGCGTGCGCGACCAGGCGTCATAGACCAGGTAGGTGCAGCTCACGGTCGGTGGGTCGGCGGATCCTGAGTCATGCGTGTCCGTCGTCACCGGGGCTAGGGTGCGCACCCAGTCGTCCAGGCGGCGCAGGATCTCTGCGGGCGACTTGTCGTCCTGGGCGAACGCGCGCAGCGCAGCCCGCAACTGGCCCATCACCGCCGCTGCCCGCGCGCCGCGCCCCTCGACGTCTCCTATGACGATGCCGACCCTGCCAGCCGACAGCGGGATGATGTCGTACCAGTCGCCGCCGACCTGCGTCTGGATGCCCTGGCCATGGGTCTCTAGCGGCTTAGCCGGTACGTATTTGTATGCCACCTCCAGCCCGTCCACCGACGGCGGGTCCTTGGGCAGAAGGCTGGTCTGGAAGGCCAGCGCGGTGCGCCGCTCCTCCTCGAAGAGCAGCGAGTTGTCGATTGCGATGGCGACCCGGCTGGCGATCGCGCTGAGAAACTCCCTGTCGTCGGCGCTGTAGTGGCGCTCGTCCCGGTTGGTGAGCCAGGACAGGGCCAGGCTCATGACACCGAGCAACTGGCCGCGGGCGACCAGTGGTGCCGCCAGGACGGACGTCAGCTTGATGTCGTCACAGATCTGCTTGCTCTCGGGCCGTGGCGCTGGGGAGATGTCCTCCGCCATGTCCGCGACCACCACGGTGTCCAGCGTGGACATGGCCCGCTCGCAGAAGTGCCCCTTCGGGTACTTGATCTGCTCGCCGACCAGCGCCCAGCTGCCAGGATCTGGCATCCAGCCGCAGGAGTTGAACTGGGCTCGGCGGATCAGGGTGTCGCCATGCAGCAGGTCGATGAAGCAGTGATCGGCGAACTGCGGCACCAGGGTCTCGGCCACCTGGCGCAGCGTCACGCTCACCTCTAGCGAGCTGGACAGCCGCTCGCCGATGCGCTCGATCAGGCCGATCCGGTCGCTGGCGCGCTGACCGCCGCGCTTGGTCACCTCTCGCGCCATGATCACGATGCCGGAGATGCCTCCGTCCGCGGTGCGCAGTGGCGCGGCGTGTGCCCGCACAAACACGCGAGACCCGTCCACGCGCTGGCCGGCAAGCGTCCCCTCCCACGGCCAGCCGCGGAGCACGGTGTCAGCCATGTGCTGGACGGTCGCGGCATCGGACTGCTCAAGGCCGAGTGACAGCAGCGGGCGGCCGAGCATCTGATCCGGGTCGCCGGGGAAGCCGAACAGCGTCACCGCGAACGCATTGGCGAACAGCAGAGCGCAGTTCGTGTCGGTCACGATCACGCCAGTGGCCACATGATCAAGAACATCACTGGCGGTCAGGAGTGGCTGCAAGGTCTTGCCGTTCCCCCTCATGCCGACATCACCGGGCGCAGTCACAGGCGCGCGACGAAGACGTGCGTAGCAATCTCAGCGGGAAGCTCCGCCTCGACCCCGCCGACCCCATCCGCACCCGTCACTCGCACACCATTGTCGCTCGCCGCCAGGATGACTGCGCGGCCCGGTTGTATCCCAATGTTCTTGAGTCTAAGCATCAGGGCGGCATCGCTCTGGACTTGTTCACTGATGCGGCTGACCACGACGGGCTCGGCGGCCCGCACCGCGATCGCGGTCATCGTGATGTCACGGTCGGCCGCAGCAGCATTAGCGCGCCTAGCCGCCTCGTCTGGCACCCCCAGCTCTGCGAGCCCGGGTATGACGTTCCCGTGCGGGCAGCGGACCGGGTACTCCAGCAGTTCCACTAGCCGTCGCTCCACTTGCTCGGAGATCACGTGCTCCCACCGGCAGGCCTCGATGTGCACCTCTTCCCACGGCAGGCCTATGACGCTGACCAGGAGGCACTCAGCCAGCCTGTGCTTGCGCATCACCCGCACGGCCAGCATCCGCCCGGTCGCAGTCAGCGCGAGCTGGCGGTCGCCTTCGAGTCGCAGCAGGCCATCGCGCTCCATCCGGGCGACCGTCTGGCTGACCGTCGGGCCGCTCTGGGACAGCCGCTCGGCGATGCGGGCACGCAGCGGCACGATGCCCTCCTCCTCGAGCTCGTAGACCGTGCGAAGGTACATCTCGGTCGTATCGATCAGCCCGTGCGCCGTCACCAGTACTACCTCCAGGCTTGATGTTATGCCGCCCTGGCAACCGGGGATACGGCCAAGGCGCGTGGACGACTGCGCTGGGCCGACCCCGTTCCTGCCAGTAATCAGGGCGCCAAGCGGCTGATGGCCCAGGTAGACCCCCGCCCGGTGTAGCGAAACCTGTCATGGAGCCGGTTCGGCCGACCCTGCCAGAACTCCATCGTCTCGGGCAGGAGGCGATATCCGCCCCAGAAGTCCGGCATCGGCACCTGGGTGCCCTCTGGCCAGCGCCGATCCAGCTCAGCGAACCTGTCGTCAAGCTGAGCGCGCGATGACAGCACGGTTGACTGCCGACTCGCCCAGGCGCCGAGCTGCGAGCCGCGCGGCCTGGACCGGAAGTACGGCTCGCTGTCGCCGGCGGACAGCTCGGCGACCGGACCCTCGATGATCACCTGCCGGCGCAGGGCGTGCCATGGGAACAGCAGGCAGGCTCGCGGTACCTCGGCAAGGTCGCTGCCCTTCCGAGATGTCCTATTCGTGTAGAAAACGAACCCGGCTGGCCCAAACGATTTGAGCAGCACCATCCGGGCCCGCGGCTGCAGGTCGCCCGATACCGTGGCGAGGACCATCGCGGTCGGCTCGGGCAGGCCGGCCCTGAGAACGTCGCCCAGCCACGCCGTGAACAGCTCCAGCGGCTCGGCCGGTAGCTCCGACTCATCCAGCGCCGTCGGCTGGATGTCTGGCTGGCTTGGGCCGGGTTCGTCGGCGGCGCCACCGGGTCCCGTCAGATCCACGGCTCAAGATCCTCTCGCAACGGCATCGCTGCCGCCAGCCGCCCCGCCTGCGAGCTCCGGGCAGCACAGGCTCCCGCCCGTGCATGCGGCTCATACCGAGAGCGGGCCGGGTTACCGGACCACGGCGGCAGCGCGGTTCAATAGGGAGCGCAGGCCACCAACAGGCTCGCTGGCCCCCCGCCGCCAAAGCACAGCGGCCTGGGCTGTCAGCCAGCGACCGGCCCGCCGCCGACTTGAGGAGACGGAGGAAGCAACGGATGTCCGACTTCACGCCCGGTCTGGAGGGCATAGTCGCATTCGAGACGGAGATCGCCGAGCCGGACCGGGAAGGCGGCTCACTCCGGTACCGGGGTGTCGACATCGAGGAGCTCGTCGGGCACGTGACGTACGCCCATGTCTGGGGCTTGCTGGTCGACAACGCATTTGCGCCGGGGCTGCCGCCGGCCGAGCCGTATCCAATCCCGGTGCATTCCGGTGACATCAGGGTCGATGTGCAGAGCGCGCTGGCCATGCTGGCCCCCGCCTGGGGCATACGCCAGCTCTTGGACATCAGCGACGAGGAGGCGCGCGATGACCTGGCACGCGCCTCGGTGATGGCGCTGTCCTTCGTCGCCCAGGCTGCCCGCGGCCTGGGCCTGCCGATGGTGCCGCAGAAGAGGGTGGACGAGGCCAAGACGATCACCGAGCGCTTCATGATCCGCTGGCGCGGCGACCCGGACCCGAGGCACGTGAAAGCCATCGACTCGTACTGGACCTCAGCCGCCGAGCACGGCATGAACGCCTCCACCTTCACCGCGCGGGTGATCGCGTCCACCGGCGCCGACGTGGCCGCCGCACTGTCCGGCGCGGTGGGCGCCATGTCCGGCCCACTGCATGGGGGCGCTCCGGCGCGAGTGCTGCACATGATCGAGGAGGTCGAGCGCACCGGCGACGCTGTGGCCTACGTCAAGCGGACCCTGGACAGCGGCGAGCGGCTGATGGGCTTCGGGCACCGCGTCTACCGGGCGGAGGACCCCCGAGCCAGGGTGCTGCGCCGTACCGCCAGGGAGCTCGGCGCACCGCGCTACGAGGTAGCCGCCGCGCTGGAGAAGGCCGCACTGGACGAGCTGCATGCCCGCAGGCCCGACCGGGTCCTGGCGACAAATGTGGAGTTCTGGGCCGCGATCTTGCTGGACTTTGCCGAGGTACCGGCGCACATGTTCACGTCCATGTTCACCTGCGCCCGGACCGCCGGCTGGGCGGCCCACATCCTGGAGCAGAAGCGCACCGGTCGCCTGGTAAGGCCGAGCGCGCGATACGTCGGCCCGAAGAGCCGCTCGGTCCGGGATGTGCCGGGCGCAAACGAGGTGCTGGATCGCGATGTCTGAGCTGCCGCAGATCGTCATTCCGGCTGAGCTGCTGCCTGCCGACGGCCGGTTCGGGAGCGGGCCGACCAAGGTCAGGCCTGCCCAGGTCCGGGCGCTGGCTGCCGCCGGCGAGCCCGGACTCGGCACCGTGCTGCTCGGCACCTCGCACCGTCAGGCGCCGGTCCGCAACCTGGTTCGCCGGATCCGGGAAGGCCTGGCTGCGCTGTTCAGCCTGCCCGAGGACTACCTAGTCGTGCTCGGCAACGGCGGGACGACGGCATTCTGGGACGTGGCTGCCTTCGGACTGGTGGAGCATCGGGCGCAGCACCTGAGCTTCGGCGAGTTCTCGGCCAAGTTTGCTGCCGTGACGTCCGCAGCGCCATGGCTTGCCGAGCCATCGGTGATCAAGTCAGAGCCTGGGACGCACCCGCTTCCGCAGGCGGAGGCCGGTATCGACTCCTACGCACTCACCCACAACGAGACCTCCACCGGGGTTGCCATGCCGGTGCGGCGGGCGCCGGGTGCCGACTCCGGGACCCTGGTGCTGGTCGACGCGACGAGCGGAGCCGGCGGCCTGCCCGTGGACGCCCGGGAGTTCGACGCTTACTACTTCGCCCCGCAGAAGTGCTTCGGGTCCGACGGCGGGCTATGGATCGCGCTGCTCTCCCCGGCAGCGGTGGACCGCGCAGCGCGAATAGCCTCGAGCGGCCGTTACATTCCCGCGTTCCTGTCCCTGCAGACCGCGGTCGACAATTCGCGCCTGCAGCAGACCTACAACACCCCGGCCCTGACCACGCTGGTCATGCTGGCCGAGCAGGTCGACTGGATGCTCGGCGAGGGCGGGCTGGCATGGACCACGGCCCGGGCTGCCGAGTCGTCTGGCCTGCTGTACGCGTGGGCCGAGAAGTCCTCGGTGGCGGCCCCGTTCGTCGCCGACCCGGGCCAGCGGTCGGCGGTCGTCGCCACCATCGACTTCGCCGACCAGATCGACGCCAACCAGCTGTCAGCAGTGCTGCGCGCGAACGGGATCGTCGACACCGACTCCTACCGCAAGCTCGGCCGCAACCAGCTGCGGATCGGCACGTTCCCGGCAGTCGATCCGGCCGATGTCGAGGCGCTCACCGTCTGCATGGACTACGTCCTAGAGCGCCTGTAGCGGGACGACCCTGCGTCGCCGCCCGGCTGCACCGCCGGGCGCAGCGGCCAGCTGCCGAGTTCGGAGTATCGGGGTGGCCCGCCTCCTAGCTCGGAGCGGACCAGCGAGATCTCCCCTGCCGTCCAGGCGGTACCGGCGAATCCGGCCAGCGAGTCGACTAGCGGCCGCACGTCGACCGGTTCGCGGCGGCAGCGAGCCAGCGTCACGTGCGGCCGGAACCGCCGGCCGGAGTCTGACGGCGGTGCCCCGGCGCGCTTGGCCGCAGCTGCCACCGAGGCGGCCAGGGCCGCGACCGCGGGCCGGTCGGCCTGCAGCCCCGCCCACAGCACCTGAGCCCTGGCCGGGCGGGGAAACGCACCCGCTCCGCGGAAGGCCACCAGCTGGACAGCGTGCCGCCCGGCGGCCCGCTCGAGTCGGACCGCTAGCTGGGCCAGCGCGCCCTCCTCCACCTCGCCGAGAAACGCCAGCGTTAGATGCCAGGCTTCGGCACCGGTC
>JASHSO010000349.1 GCA_030038715.1 Streptosporangiaceae bacterium | reverse complement strand
GGACGGGCAGAAGGCCAGCACCCGAGGTCCCGCCTGCGGTGGTGCCGGGGCCGGCGAGCTGTGCGGTCTCGACGCCGGCGAGCAAGCCGGCCATGCCGTCCCGGACATCCTCGACATGAGTGCTATGGCCCTGCTGCCACGCTGCCTCGAACGCTGGCTCGCCGAGCGCCGCACGGGCGCGCGTCACGGTCTGGTCGTGCAGCGTGCGCTCACACGGCGCGACGACCGTGCCGATCGCGGTCCGCAGCGCATCGGCGGTGCCGAGCAGGCGAGCGGCCTGCGCCGGGTCATTGCTGGCCAGGGCGAGCGCCGACAGGTCGTCAAGCACGCTGCAGGCGCGCCACCTGTCCCGAAGCTGGTGATGGATCTCCAGGCTGCGGCATAGCATCTGGGCGGCCGCCCTGTCGCCGGCATCCAGCGCGAGCAGGCCGAGTTGCTCAAGCGACCACGCGATGCCCTCACCGAACCCGATCCGCTCCGCTATGGAGCGGCTCTCGGTCAGCAGCGTCCTGGACCGCTCCGCGGCTCCCTGGTAGCGCGCAATCGTGCCGAGGCTGATCAGCGACCACGCGATGCCCTCGGCGTCCGCTAGCTCGCGGAACATCTCCAGCGCCGTCGTGCATTCGCCTGCGCCGCGGTCGAGCTCGCCCTGCAGCCACAGGACGAAGCCCAGGTAACCGTGGGCACCGGCGATCGCGAGCCGGTCGCCCGCTGCCTCGGCAGTGGCCAGGCTCTCCGCATGCAGCTCCATCGACCGGGCATAGCGACCCTGCTCGCGCGCCACGCTGCCGAGCACCTGCAAGGTCGCCGCGAGGCCTTGCTCGTCCTGCAGGTCCCGGTATAGCCGGAGCGCGGCCTCGAGCCTACGAACTGCCGGCAGGTAGTCACACTGCAGCAGCGCGAGGCGGCCGCTGCCGAGCAGCGCCTGCGCGCGCAACCCGGCCGGAGCGTCGTCGCCTGCTGTTACCGCATCGTCCATCCACTGCCGGACCTCGTTGTAGTGGCCGCGCAGGTAGGCGAAGCGCCCCAGCGGAGCGGCGATGCGCAAGGCGCCGACCGCATCGCCGCTGTGCCGTGCGAAGTCAAGCGCTGCCCGCAGGTTCGGTATCTCTGAGTCGAGCGCATCGAGTTCGCGCTCCAGCGCTGGAGCTCCGTCCGCGCCGCGGTCCACGCGCGGCGCGATGTCGCCGACCAGGCTCGCGTAGCACTGCAGGTGTGAGCGGGATACCACGTCCTCTTCGGCTGCCTGCTTGAGCCGTTCCCTGGCATAGTCGCGGACCGTGCCGAGCAGGTGGTAGCGCGCCCCGCTACCGTTGTGCGCCACTTGTAGCAGCGACTTGTCGGCCAGCCTCGCTAGCAGCTCGAGCGTGCGATGCGGTCCGATGTCGCCGGTGGCAGCTACCTGCTCGGCGGCGGCCAGCGTGAAACCGCCGGCAAAGACCGCGAGCCTGCGCAGCACTGCCCGCTCGTCGTCGTCCAGCAGGTCGTAGCTCCAGTCCAGGGTCGCCCTCAGGGTCTGATGTCGCGGCGGGGCCGTCCTCGTCCCGCCCACGAGGACGGAGAAGACGTCGGCGAGGCGGTCGGCAAGCTGAGCCGCCGACAGGACGCGCATGCGGGCGGCGGCCAGCTCGATCGCCAGCGGAAGACCGTCGAGGCGAGCGCACACGTTCCGCACGGCCGCCGCGTTCTCGTCTGACAGCCGGAACGACGGCAGCGCCAGCTGCGCGCGCTGCACGAAGAGCCTGACGGCGTCGACCTCAGCAATGGCCGAGGCGGTCGCAGCGCTAGTACGGTCCGGCACCGAGAGCGGGGGCACCGGCCAGCTCAGCTCCCCGTCGACTCCGAGTATCTCCCTGCTGGTGGCCAGGATGAACAGCTCAGGGCACGCCGCGAGCAGCCGTTCGGCCAGCCGGGCCACGGCTGCCGCCAGATGCTCACAGTTGTCCAGCACGAGCAGCAAGCGCCGACCGGCCACGTGCTCCGCAATCCCGGAGACGGCATCCTGTCCGACCCCATCTGGCACGCCCAGACGGTTCGCGACCTCGTTCGGGACGATCAGCGGGTCGGCAACTGGCGCTAGTTCTATCCAGTGCACGCCGGCCGGGAACGACCCCTCGGCCGAGCTTGCCGCCGCGAGCGCCAGCCGACTCTTCCCCGTGCCGCCGGGTCCGGTGAGCGTCAGCAGCCTGCTGTCGGACAGGGCCTGCTGGACGTCGCGCAACTCGTCGCGACGCCCGACGAGCGGGGCGAGCCGAAACGGGATCCCGTCGGTGCTCAGGGACATCACCCCCGATGTGGCTCGCGGACCTCACCCATTCGCCAATGTCCGGCGACGCGCCAATGTCCGGCGACGCGCCAATGTCGGCCATTGCGCCGATCTCTATTAGACGCAACTTTGCGGCTGCCCGCGAGGCCGGGCCGGCCGCCGGCGCAGCCCGTGTCGCCGGGACGGCGCGCTGCCTACCGCAGCAGGAGGCGGCTGATCCGCCGGCCAGCCAGGCCTAGCCCGGCCAGGCCCAGCACTGCCAGGTACAGCACGTGCCACAGCAGGCCCGGGCCGACATAGCCGAGCGT
>JASHSO010000348.1 GCA_030038715.1 Streptosporangiaceae bacterium | reverse complement strand
CGGACGATGCACGAGGCCTCGTGCCTGGTCCTGGCCGCACTTGCCGACGGCAGTCAGCACGGCCGCGGGATCATCACCGTGGTCGACAGATTGTCCGGCGGAAGCTTCCGGCTGCGCGCCGGGACGTTGTTCGCGGTCCTGGACCACTTGCGGGCGAGCGGGCTGGTGTGCATCGACAGAGCCGAGGTCGTGGGCTGCAGGCTGTTGCGCTACTACAAGCTCACGCACGCGTGCACAGGCCGAACACTCGCCGACCTAGGCCGCGGAACTCGGGTCGGCGACGCTGAGCGCGACGCGGCCGCGGCGGTTCTATGCGAGCACTTCGCGCGTGGCAGGCTGTCGGCCGGAGAGCTCCAGACCCGGCTCGATGTCGCGCTCCGCGCGATTACTCAGGGCGAGATCTCGCAGGCCACGAGCGACCTGCCAGGAAGCTAGAGGGGAGGTGCCAGCGGTGATACTCATCATTGTGCTTGTCGAGAAGCTGGTGACGGCCATGAAGCGCCGCAGGGCGCGCAGGTGAGTCCGCCCGCGCGCCGACGCGGCGCGGCCGGGCAGCAGGCCAGGTTGCCGCGGCGGGCTGCGGATGCAGGCGGGTTGGCTGGACCCGCATAGTCCGCTGTCCGTCTCGGTTGTAATAGACAGTCCAACGGTATATGGTGAGTTGCGTGGCCCAACGTGCGATGCAGGAAGCGACCTTCCTAGTCCTGACGGCGCTGGCGGACGGCAGCCAGCACGGTTACGCGATCATGGCGGGCGTGCGGGAGATCTCTGGCGGCCGGGTGAGGCTACGCGCCGGGACCTTGTACGCCGCTCTGGACAGGCTGTGCGCCGACGGGATGGTTCGTGTTGACCGGGAAGAGGTCGTCGATAACAGGTTGCGCCGGTACTACCGCCTGACGCCTGCCGGCAGCAAGTTGCTGGCCGCTGAAGCCGCCCGGCTGCACGCGAACGCCATCGCCGCGCTGTCGCGGTTGAGGTTGGCCGAAGGGATGGCGACATGACCGACTCGGCAGAGCTCGAGCGGCGCTACCAGAGGCTGCTCGCCTGGTATCCCGCGACGTTCCGGCTGGAGCACGGGCAGGAGATTCTCGGCGTGCTCCTCGACAGCGCTCACGAGGGCCAGCAGCGTGTTGCGTTTGCGGACGCCGCAGACCTCATCAGAAGCGCGCTGATGCTGCGACTGAGCCCTGCATCCTGGGCACCCGTGACGGTGGTCAGAGCGGTTCGGCTGATGCGTGTTGGCTGCTTGGCCACCATAGCCGCATTGATCACGACGTTCGTGACCGAAGCCAGCGTCAGAGCGGCGATGACGCAACGAGCCACGGCGCACCAGTGGAGCCTGATGCTCGTGCACCTCACCGCCGTCGAGGTCATCGCGCCTGTGACCGTGGTCGGGTGGCTGTGGCTCGCGCAGGCGATAGGTCGCGGCCGCGACTGGGCCAGGGCCATCTTCTTCGCATACTTCGGCGTGACAACGCTGAGCCTGATCTTCATGCTGGCCGAGCGTGCAGCGGTGTATGCCTCGGCCGACCTGATCGCGTTGGCGGTCCTCTGGCTGGTCCAGGTTTCGGTGCTGGTGCTGATCTTCAGCAAGAGGTCCAGCCTGTACTATCGGCCGGAGTTGACCAGCAGCATCTAGCCAGGCGGCGATTTAGGGAGGCGGCGGTCGTCGGCGGCCCAGCGGGCCGAGCAAAGGCGAGCCGGTGGCGCTGCGCCCAGACTTGAGTGGCTGGCGCTCGGTGGCTGGCCCCCGCTTGGCTGAGCCCCGGACATTAGCTGTTCGGGTCGGCACGGGCGGGTCTGACGCCTCGCAGCGGCCGAGCGCGGGACAATACCTGCGGTGGCCGGACACTATGGCCGACGGCGATTCGCAAGCGAAGGGACCACCATGCAGGTACGCGAGTCCATCGACGAGAACGCGGACGACTTCTTCGCAGCGCTCAGCGACTGGCTGACCATACCGTCGATATCCGGCGACCCGGCGTGCTCCGCCGAAGTGCGGCGCAGCGCCGAGTGGCTGGTCGCGCAGTTGCGGGCGACCGGGTTCCCGATCGCCGAGGTCTGGGAGACGGCCGAAGGCCAGGGCCTGCCCGCCGTGTACGCGGAATGGCCGGCGGATGACCCGGCAGCGCCGATCGCACTCGTCTACGGTCACCACGACGTGCAGCCGGTCGAGCCGCTGGAGGAGTGGGACAGCCAGCCGTTCGAGCCCGTTCAGCGCGACGGCCTGCTGTTCGGCCGGGGCGCCTCGGACGACAAGGGCCAGGTGTTCTTCCACCTCCTCGGCGTGCGGGCGAACCTGGCCGCTTCCGGTCGGCAGGCCCCGCCCGTCACGATCAAGATCCTGGTCGAGGGCGAGGAGGAGTCCGGTTCGACGCACTTTGCCGACCTGCTGCGCAGCCAGCGCGAGCGGCTCAACTGTGACGTGGTCGTGGTGACCGATACCTCGATGTGGGCCGCCGACGTGCCGTCCATGTGCGTGGGAATGCGCGGCATCATCGACGCGCAGATCGACCTGCGCGGGCCCACGCGGGACCTGCACTCGGGCTCGTTCGGCGGCGCGGTCCCCAATCCCCTGCACGTCATGGCCGATCTGCTGGCCGGGCTGCACGACACGGACGGCCGCGTGACGATACCGGCCTTTTACCAAAAGGTTCTCCCGATCAGCGACGTCGAGCGCGAGCTGATCGCCAGGCTGCCGTTCGACGAGAAGGCGTGGCTGGCCGAGGCGGGCAACAGCGGCGCGACGGTCGGCGAGGCCGGATATGGCACACTTGAGCGCATCTGGGCACGGCCGACGGCCGAGGTCAACGGCATGTGGGGCGGCTACACCGGACCGGGCGGCAAGACGATCATCCCGGCGCAGGCGCACGCCAAGCTCTCGTTCCGCCTGGTCGCCAGGCAGGAGCCTGCGGAGATCATCGACGGGCTGCGACAGTACGTTCGCGAGCACGTGCCGGCCGGCCTCGAGGCTCGGGTTACCTCGGAAGGGAACGGGGTGAGACCGTGCTTCTCAGCTCCGGAATCGCCGGCAGTCCAGGCCGGTCGGCGCGCTATGGAGCGCGCATTCGGGCGGGAGGTGCTGTTCACCAGGGAGGGCGGCAGCGGCCCGGAGGCTGACCTGGCCGAGATTCTCGACGCACCGCTGGTCTTCATCGCGGTCGGCCTGGACGCCGACCGGGTCCACGCGCCGAACGAGCGTGTCGACATGGACCTGCTGCTCAAGGGCGCGGAAGCCGCGGCGTACCTGTGGGACGAGTTCGCCGCGGCGGCTGGCTCGCTGACGTCAGGCCGGTGAGCGCCGCGGCGAGTGTTCCGGATGATCCGGCTGTCCAGGTCCCGAGCTCGGGCGGCCCGGGTACGGAAGTCTCGGCAGTGACCGTCGGCCCGGTCACGGCCGGCCAAGTCATCGCCGGGCCCGCTCCAGCGTGGCCAGTGCTGAACCGCCTGTCGCTAGCGCGCGAGGACGTCGACAGGAGCGGCCACCTGCGGACCGACGACCAATGGCTCGCCGCGGCCTGGGCCGACCCGCACACCCGCGTCGTCGTCGTGCAGCAGGGACGGGCCCTGGCCCGCCGGGTCGGCGGATCAGCCCGGCTCTGGCTGTGCCCGCCAGCCGACGCTCCGGTCGGCGTCCGGTTCCTGCTGGGTGTCGGCGCTGGCGGTGTGGCTTACTTCGGAGTTGCCGGGCCGCTGCCCGAGCCGCCAGCCGCCGACGTTCGGCCAGTCACGCTGCGCGAGGCCGGGCCGCTGCTGTCGGACCTGGACGCCGGCCTGCTCACCCATGCGGTCGCGCTGGCGAACTGGCACGAAACGTTCACTCATTGCCCGCGTTGCGGGGCCCCGACCGAGCCGATATTGTCCGGCCACGCCCGACGCTGCCCGGTGGACGCCAGCGAGCATTTCCCGCGCGTGGATCCGGCGATGATCGTGCTGGTCACCGACCCTGA
>JASHSO010000347.1 GCA_030038715.1 Streptosporangiaceae bacterium | reverse complement strand
CGCGCCCTGCTGTGGCTCGGTGAAGATTCGCAGTTGCATCCCTACATCCTGGCGTGCCAGATCGGCCCGCCGCGACTGGCGCTTTCAGACGGCGCGAGTCAGCATGGCCAGGCACTCCACGTGGTGCGTCATCGGGAACACGTCGTAGCCGTGCAGGTCGGCAAGCTCCCAGCCGCCATCCAGCAGCAGCCTCAGATCCCGCGCCAGGGTCGCTGGGTCGCAGGAGACATACGCAATCCGGCGCAGCGCGGTCCCGGCATGACGGCCGCGGCCGCACAGCGCGTCGACGACTGGCCTCGCCGCGCCGGCCCGCGGCGGGTCGAGCACGGCAAGCGACGCCCGGTCCGGGCCGGTCGAGTCCAGCACGGCAGCCACGTCACCGCGCAGCACCCGGACCCACGGCCATTCGCGCAGGTTGTGCCGCGCGTCCCGGACCGCTGCGACGTCCCGCTCGATCGCGATGACAGCGCCGTCCGGCCCGACCTGCTCGGCCAGCACGCCAGCGAACAGCCCGGCACCGCAGTAAAGGTCGAGCGCCACGTCGCCGGGCTGCGGCGCGAGCCCGGTCAGCACCGCGCTGGCCAGCGCGTCCGCCGCTCCCGGATGCACCTGCCAGAAGCCGCCCAAGCTGACCCGCCAGTCCCGGCCGGCCGCCCGCTGGGCAAGGTAGCCGCGCCCGCGCACCGGAACGCGGCGGCCCGGCCGGCCGACGAGCTGGACGCACTCGGCATCCAGCTCCGGCAGCCGATCAGCGGTCAGGGCGCGACCGGCTACGAGCACACCTCGTTCCCTGCTCAGCGGCGCGACGCAGACTTGCACGCTGTCCGCCGACGCCGGCCACGACCGGCCGGTCACGCCCGCCTGAGTGACCAGCGGATGTGCGATCAGGCACCGGTCGATCCCGACGACCTCGTGCGAGCGGTGCCGCCGCAGGCCCGCCTGGCCGCTGCCGTCTAGCCCGAACGTGACCGCCGTCCGCCAGCCCAGGCCCGCCTGGTCGCCGTCGACCGGCAGCACCACCACCTCGCGGTCGATGCCCGCGATACGGGCGAGCTGCTGGCCGATCACCGCCGCCTTGAGCGCCCGCTGTGCGGGCAGGCCGGCGTGCTGCCAGTCGCAGCCGCCGCAGCCGCCCGGCCCGGCATAGCGGCACGGCGGCGCGACCCGGTCCGGCGACGGCCGCAGTATCTCGATTGCGTCGGCCCGGGCGAGCCGGGCGCCCAGCTGGGTGATGATGGCGCGCACGCGTTCCCCAGGGAGGGCATGCCGGACGAACACCACCCGACCGCTCTCGTCGTGCCTAGACACGCACCACCCGCCGTGCACGACCTCGCCAACGACGAGTTCCAGCACGTCGCCGACGCGGGACGAGGGGGCCAGCGCCGTCATGAGTACATGCTGCCCCCGCCGCCGCTTCCTCGCCCCGCCTGGGTACCTCCTGCTAGCGGCACATGGGCCAGGAGGATAGCGTGACTGGCGGCGCAGGCTGCTGACAGGGGCTGGAAGGACGCACGTGCACATCGTGATCATGGGATGCGGGCGGGTCGGGTCGACCCTGGCGCACACGCTCGAGGACCAGGGTCACTCGGTCGCTGTGATCGACCAGGATCCCGAGGCCTTCAGGAAGCTCCGGTCGGGCTTCAAGGGCACGAAGGTTACTGGCGTCGGCTTCGACCGAGACGTGCTTGCCGAGGCAGGGATCGAGCGGGCCGGCGCGTTCGCCGCTGTGAGCAGCGGCGACAACTCCAACGTGATCGCGGCGCGGGTCGCCAGGGAGTCCTTCGGGGTCCAGCGGGTCGTCGCAAGGATCTACGACCCCCGGCGGGCATCTGTCTACCAGCGGCTTGGCATCCCGACGGTGGCGACTGTGGCCTGGACGGCGGACCAGATGCTGCGCAAGCTACTGCCGGAAGGCGCCGAGTCGCTCTGGCGGGACCCCACTGGCTCGATCGTGCTCGCGGAGGTGGCGTACTCCGACACCTGGCTAGGCGAGAAGGTGTGCGACCTGGAGCGGAACGCGCACGCCAGGATCGCCTTCATCTCCCGGCTTGGGGAGGCGCTGATTCCCGCCCCGAACCTGGTCCTGCAAGAGGGCGATGTCGTGCACGTCATCACCGAGGAGGCGAACCTCGCCCGAGTCGCTGACGCCTTTGCCGCCCGCGAAGCCGGGAAGGGAGTCCGCTGATGCGAGTCGCGATCGCGGGCGCCGGGGCCGTCGGCCGCTCCATAGCCAAGGAACTGCTGGCCAACGGTCACGAGGTCCTCCTGATCGACAAGGACCCGAGTTCCATCAAGGTGCACAGCGTCCCGCGTGCCGAGTGGCTGCTGGCCGACGCCTGCGAAATCAGCTCGCTCGACGACGCCGGCCTGGACCGCTGCAACGCCGTCATCGCCGCAACCGGCGACGACAAGGCCAACCTCGTGGTTTCCCTGCTCGCCAAGACCGAGTACGGCGTGCCCCGGGTGGTGGCACGGATAAACCACCCCAACAACGAGTGGCTGTTCAACGAGTCCTGGGGAATCGATGTCGCGGTGTCCACTCCGCGCCTGCTGTCCGCGCTGGTGGAAGAGGCGGTCAGCGTCGGGGACCTGGTCCGCCTGATGACGTTCAGGCAGAGCGAGGCCAGCCTGGTCGAGCTCACCATGCCCGCAGACGCCCCGCTGGCCGGGCGGCGCGTGGGCGGGATCGAGTGGCCACCCGACACCGCGCTGGTCGCTATCCTGCGCGACGGCCGGGTCATCGTCCCCGACGGCGAAGACCCGCTGGAAGGCGGCGACGAACTGCTCTTTGTCACCAGCCAGGACGTCGAGCAACAGCTCGCGTCGCTGCTTCACTCCGGGGACGGAACGGGGTGACCCGTCCCGGTGCGCGCTCAGTAGGCGCTACCGGGTCTCGGTGATCTCCGGCCCGCGCTCGAACGGGTTCGGCATGCCTTGGTTCTGGGCCTCGAACTGGCTCTCCAGCGCCTGCCGCGCCTCCTCGGGCAGCACGACGTCCAGTGGCTTGCGCGGCGGTTCGGCGTGCTCGCCCCGCACCACCACCACGCCGGCGAAGAGCTCCTCGAACGGCCTGGCCAGCCTCGGGTCCATCGCTGCCGGGCCGCTGATGAGGCCGCGCAGGAACCAGCGCGGACCGTCCACGCCCAGGAACCGCAGCGGCTGAGGCGGCAGCGGCGGACCGCCGGGCTGCTGCGGAGCCACCCGCGCCAGCAACTCGGACCCGAACGGGCCGTCCTGCTCCCGGCTCTGCCCGCCTGCCTTCGCCACTTCGGCGGCGATCTCGTGCCTGACCTCGTGCCACAGCCCGCTGGTGCGTGGCGCCGCGAACGGCTGAAGCTGCAGGCCGCTGTCACCGCTCACCACAGCGACCGATACTCCCTGGTCGTCGGAGAACAGGACCTGCACGTCGAAGCCGTCTTTCACGGGCACGAGCAGGCAGCCGAAGTCGAGCCGCTCGGCCTCGGGGTATCCCCCGGCGCTGTCCCACGGTCCGGCGGGCCCCTCGCTCTCCTGGTCCGACGCCGCGGAGTCGCGCAGCCGGGTCCAGGTCTCAGGATCCCCGAGGTCATGCCGGTCCGGATCGCCAGCCGCCTCGTACTCTTCCTGCGTGTCACTGTCAGCGCCGAGGTCGGCCTCCTCGACGTCCGTCGCGGCCCGCTCGTCGTA
>JASHSO010000346.1 GCA_030038715.1 Streptosporangiaceae bacterium | reverse complement strand
CGAGCCGCACCTGCTGTCAGACACGCTGATCGAGTCGCTGTTCGAGATCACCAAGCGGTTCGCGCACCGGGTGCGGCCGGAGGCCATGCAGCCGACCGTCCAATGGCGGAAGACCTCGAGCACCATCAGCAACTAGCCTGGCGCTCGGGCACCGCCCGACGGCCAGCCCGCCAGCGGGCTGCCCGCCAGCCCGCCAGCGGGCTGCCCGGCGTCGGAGGGTCAGTTCGGGCTCCCGCCCAGGTCCACGGGCCCTTGCCAGCCAGATGACGCACTGGCGATGGCCGCCACCCACAGCTGCCCGCCCGGGCCGCGCCAGAACGCCTCGAGCCTTCCGCTGCCCGCCGCCGCGACGGGCCCCTGCAACAGGATCCCCATCTTGCTGACGATGGTCGGCTGAGCCCAGCCGCCGTTCGGCTTGCGCGCGATCTCCCACAGGTGACCGTCTGGGCCGCGGAACAGGACGAGCTCGAGTCCGGCGGCGTACACCGGCCAAGGCTGCCCGGCGACAGGCCCGCCGAAGTCCACTGGGCCGCGGATCTTACCGCGCGGCCCGATGAGGGCGCCCCAGACGTCATGCGGGCTGGTGTCACCGGGCCAGAAGACGTCGATCTCGCCGTCGGGCAGTGCCACCGCGTGCGGCGCGCCTCCGAGCAGGCCGGTGACCGGGCTTTGCGGGCGCGTCCAGGACCCGGTGAGGCCGCGGGTGACACGCCAGAGCTTGCCGTCGGTTCCCTGCCAGAAGACTTCGATCGTGCCCTCCACCGTCTCCACCGGCGACGGCCAGCTAGCCAGGTTGCCGCCCAGATCCTCCGGGCGATGCCAGCCCTTGCCCGGACTGTACTGGGCGACCCACAGATGATCGTCTGAGGAACCCTTCCAGAACACGTCGATGACTCCGTCGGGCTGCGCCACCGCGAGTGGACCGCCGCCAATCTCGCCCATCTGGGTAAGCGCCTGCGGCGCCTGCCACCCGTGCTGATTGCGGGTGACCTCCCACAAGTGCTCATCGGGGCCTTGGTAGAAGACCTCGATGGTTGACTCGCCGAGCTGGACCACGCTCGGCGCTGAGGTGATGCCGCCAGCCAGGTCGGTGCGCATCCAGACGCCTGCGCCGCTGCGCGTCTCGCCCCACAGCTGATCATCGGTGCCCTGGTAGAAGATCGAGGCAGCGCTGCTCGCATAGGTGCCGGTGGCGCCCGGCGCCGCCTGCGTTGTCCCGCCCGCAGCGGTGACGGACACGTCGAGGTAGTCCTGGTCGATGTCCATTGTGTCCCCGCCGAAGGTCTGCAGCACATTCCCGCTGAACTGATGCAGCCGCCGGCCGGCCCACTCACCGCGTCCGATCACGGGCCCGGAGGCGTTGCCCGCGCCGTTCCACAGCGCCTCGTACATGACGTCGGGCATGGCAGTCCGGTTGGTGCTGCCTGCCTTGGCCAGCGCGGTGATCGCCGAGAATGCGCTGCTGTAGACGCCCGACTCGTAGCCGAGCTTGTGCAACTCCTTGGTCCACGCTGACAGGAACCGCACGGCCAAGCCCGCTTGGCCTTTCCCGTAAGCCTCCATGTCGTAGTAGAGCGGTGTTCCAGGCCCGAGGCCGAGGCGCTCAGCCTGCAGGACCGCGTCCTTCGCGGCCGCCGTGCCCTGCTTGCCAGGGGCCGTCACCTGCCCGAACGCGACCTGCGGCCCGGCGTAGGTCGGAATGAAGCGCCAGCCTGCGGCAGCCTCTTGCCGCACCCATCCGGCCGTCAGGTTCACCTGGTCACAGGCCCGGTCGGAGCCGCCGATGTAGATGCCGATCGCCCGGTAGGGCGAACGGCGGCGCCACGTGCGCATGAAACTGACGCTGGGCGCGGCGCACGCGTCGAAGCCGAGGCCGACGTAGTTGGCGACCAGTGACGAGAGCATCTCGGGGAGCCCAGACTTCGCCTTCTTGGCCGCGCTAAGCGAGCTTGCCGCCACCGTGAGTTCCTGAGCCGCGGCACCGGCCTTCGAGTTCACCGCTTCGGGCTTGATGGCAGCCGCGAGCCGGGCCGGGTTCGGCAGCACGATCTGGGGGGCCGGCAACCCCGCGCTCGCCAGGATCCGGTAAATGACGGTCGGGTCGGTGTTAAACGTCGCCGTCAGCTGGACCCGGGGCACGGTCACCGTGATCTCATGAGCAACCGGGTTCTCGGTGGACGACCTTCTGGCCTGAGCGCTGCCCGGCTCGATCACGAGCGCCTCGGTCGCCCCAAGCAGCCAGCTCGGACAGTTCTGGTTCACCCCGGGCTCGCCCAGGTAAACGGCGTGCAAGTCGAAGCGGACACAGGTATCCGGCTGTTTGGCCAGATTGATGACCGGCCATGACCGGGGCACCCGGAATTCATATCCGCGATAGGAGACCGCCTTGAGCGCCGCGGTCGAAGCAGCAGACGCAGCGAGGGCGCTGGATGAGGTGACCGGGCAGGCGACCGCGGCGACGACGCCGACGACCGCTGCGGCAAGCCGTGCCAACCGCGATGAGCACACGACAGTTACCGGCTTCCTGATCGCGGGCGGCATTTTCTAAGCCGGAAAAGTCAGCCGCGCGACAGTGAACTGCATTCTCTCCGTCTCCACCTCGCCCCCGACAAGGCCAAGTACCAGGCCAATGGCGACCCAATAAACACGCGGTGCCTTACCACGAG
>JASHSO010000345.1 GCA_030038715.1 Streptosporangiaceae bacterium | reverse complement strand
TGCAACAACTCGCGGGACGAGTTCGGCTCGGGCCGCGACAGGCACGCCGGCCTGCAGGCGGGTCAGATCGACCCGGCCCTGATCGTCGACGTGGTCAGGGCCGCCGGAGCGACAGCGATCTGCGAGACGCCCGACCCCGCGGCCGACGTCCGGTGGCTGCGCGCGCGGCTCGGCTAGCTGACCGCAACCGAGTGCGGCGGACTTCGCATCCCCACTACGGTCAGGCGCGTAACTCTGTCGGCCGGCTGTATCGCCGCCGCCGTGAATGTCGAGACACCCGGTGACGGCGTCGAGCACGGCTGGATGTAGCACGGCGTCGGGGTCGGTTGCGGCGCGGGCGTCGGCGAGCCGATGCACCCGAACTGCGAGCAGGTGCTCGGTGTCGGGTTCGGGTTCGGGCAATTCTGGCCGAACGGTTGGCAGTTCTGGCAGTTCTGCTGTCCGTGGCCGACCGACTTGCAGTTGCTGCTCTTCTTCTTTTTCTTTGCCTGCGCCTGGATCCAGGCCTTGAAGGGATAGCCGTTCACGGTCGGGAACACTTGACTCAGCGGCTGCCATGCCTGGTTCCCGAACTCCGTGGTCATGAAGTTGTTCCAGATCGTGGCGGGCCAGCCGCCGCCTTGCGACCCCGGCGTGTAGCTTACGGTCGGCAGATTGTCCAAGTTCTCCGAACCGCTGGCCGACTGCGTGTAGAGGGCGACCGACATCGCGTACTGATCCGGAGTGGCACCGATGAACCAGGCGATATTGGCATTCTGGCCAGTGCCGAGAGTGCCGGTCTTGCCGATGATGCCGCCGCGGCGGAACGTGACCGTATTATCTGCGGTGCCGCCGGACATGTTGTTGTCGAATGACAGCGCCCAGTCCACGTCGGAGGCGGCAGCCGGCGACAGCACCGTCCTGGTCTTGACGTCGGTAGGCAGCACCGTCGAGCCCTGCTCGACCTTCGCGATCACGTGCGGCGAGTGATAAACGCCGTCATCGGCCAGCGTGGCGAATGTGCTGGCCTGTTCGACGGCCGTCAAGGGAGACTCACCGAAGGTGATCTGCGGCGATCCGCAGTAAGTGTTGGCGCGGCCCGCATGGCACAGCTTGGGGTTGGTGCTGAAAAGATCCTCCATTCCCAGGTGATACGACTGGTCCGCGGTCATGTCGCTGCAGGCTGCCATCTGGCTGAGGGAGCCGCCAACCGGACAGTCCTGGTTGAAGGGGTTCTGCCCGATGCCAAAGGCCTTGGCCATGTTGATGATGCTGTCGATGCCGTCCCGGTGCGCGAGGTCCTCGTAAGCCGGGTCCGAGGATATGGCGGTAGCCGCGTTCACCGCCAGCGGCCCTGTGTCCTCGCCCCCTTCATCGAACGCTATGTAATAGGTCCCGTTGTAGATGAAGGCTTGCTGATCCATGGCCGGCTGGAAATACTGACTGTCGCCCTTTGGCGCCGCGGTCAACGACAGCAAGCTCTCATTGGCACTGAGTTCCGCCGGGGTGGTGCACTCGCCTTCCGGGCAGTACGGGATTGCGATGGGCGAGTAGCCGTTGAGCTTGCTGGTGAAGACATTCATGCCCTCGTGTACGGCAGTCGAGAGCACATATGGCTTGAACGACGACCCCACTTCTTCCGGAGTCTCTGCCCTGTTCCACTGGCAGTCGACATCCGGGCTGTTGCAATTCTTGGCGCCATATCCGGGGCCGCCGTAGACAGCGACGATCGCGCCGGTCTTGGCGTCTTCCAGCACCGCGCCGATCCAGTCGTAACGCGGCAATGACCCGCCAAGAGCCTGCACCTGGCTCTCTTCCACACTGATCGAGTGCGCGAGCGCATTGATCTTGGACATGCTGAACGTGGTGTAGATACGGTAGCCACCCGTTGCGAGCCGGTGATAGCTGAGACCGTAGCCACCATAGGCCTTCGGCGCCTCCATCTCTTGCTCGACCATCTGCATGAGATAGCCGTCATTCCCGTTCCAGCCGCTGTTAGAGCCGGGTGGGATGACCTTCACGGTCTTGGCGAAGACCTTCTCTGCCGCGGCGAGTGAGCAGTTCGAGCACAGGCCCGTGGCCTGCTGAGGCGTGATCGCGCCGTCCACTGCCATGTAGTGCAGCACGTACTGCCAGCGGCTCACGAGATTGGAGTAGGCAAGCCCCGCGTCCGAGTACGGACTTTGGCCAGAGGGGCTGTTCGGCATGGCCGCGAGCATGGCGGCCTGGGCCAGTGTCAGGTGTGCGCCCGGCTTGGTGAGGTTCACGCCGAAGTACTGCAGTGCCGCCGCGCCCACGCCGTAGGTCGTCGGACCGAACGGCGCGGTGTTCAGGTACTGGGTGAGGATCCACGACTTCGACTTCTCGTGCGCGATCTTGATGGCCGCAATGATCTCGTCGATCTTGTAGGTGACCGACTGGGTACCCGCGACGCTGCTCAGGCTCTCGTAGTAGTTCTTCGCGTACTGCTCGGTGATCGTCGAGGCGCCCTGCAAGTTGCCATGGCCGAACAGGTCCTCGATGGCGGCGCGGACGGTGCCGGTGAGCGAGATGCCGCCCTCGGTGTAGAAGTGCCGGTCCTCCGCGGCGACGATCGCCTCGTCCATGACTTTGGGGATCTGCTGGGTGCTCAGCACGGTGTGAGTGAATCCGCCGTTGGTGAACGTGCCGAGCAGCTTCCCGTTCGGCAGGTAGACCATCGACGACTGGCCCTTGAGCAGCGAGGTCTCCGCAGTCGGGACCGATGTCGTCTCGTAGAGGACGACCAGCCCGAGGAAGCACAGCAAGATGAACGCGGCGATGCCTCCGAAGAACACGGCGATCGCCTTCTTCAAGGTCCAGTGCCGCCACCAGCGGCCATCCAGCAGCCAGTTCCTGAACCGTTCGCCGCGACTGGCCGGCAGACCGCGACGACCGCCACCGCCCCGGCCACCCCGGCCCGAGCCTGGTCGCTCACGCAGAGCCGTGCGACTAGCGGCCGCGTTGCGGTCGTAGTCGCCGAACCCCGACGCCGCGCCTCCTCCGGCTCGCCTGGCGCCCCGGTAGCTGCCTGTGCTACGGCTGGTGCCGCGCCCCGCGTCCCAAAATCCGTCGGCACGCTGGCCACCGCTCGCCTGCGCACCGGCGCGGCCGGCCCGGTCCCGGCTGACAGCCGAGCCGCGCAGGCCGAGGCGGTTCCGCAAGTCGTCGGCCGTGTGACTGAACCAGCTCTGGCTGTCGTCCACGTCGCCCCGGCGGCCAGCTGGCCCGCGCCAGTTGTCCCGCTCGTGAGCCGTACTGCCCCGGCCGGCGCGGCGGCTGTCGCTCCGCCAGAACCCGGCTCCGCTGTCGTCCCACGGCGAGGCGTCCTGCGACCGGCCGCTTTGGCTGCGTCGCCACCCTGGGCCGTCGCCGACATCGTCTCGGTCCTGCCAGTACGACCCGGGCAAGTCTGAGTTACTCACGCGTGTCCTCGCTGGTCGGGGTCAAGGCGGTAGCAAGCGAGCGGGGGGCCGCCTTGTTAGATACGCTACCCGGCGGTACCTACCATTCCGGCACGTATTGAGTTGCTCTCGCGGCCTGCCTAATCGCTGGCCCTCGCTCGCCTGCTGCGCCGGGGAGCCGGCTCGCCAGTGCCAAGTACGTAGGACGACGCGAGGTGATTCCAAGCACAACTCTGGCAGACCTCGACCACGTAGACCTGGAACTCGCCATATTCGGCGGCCATCTCGTCAAGTTCGGGACCCCGTTTCACGCGGCCCTCGTACTGGCCGAGTTCGTCGCCGTAGACGTAGGTCACGTGGGTGAGCTTGGCCTTGCGGCAGATAGGGCACGTCACGTCGGTTGTCTCGCCGTGGAACTTCGCGGCACGCAGCAGGTAGGGGTGAGCGTCGCAGACATCGGTGAGCGTGGCTCGCCCGGATAGCACGGAGGCCAGAGTGGCACGCCGCGCCAGTCCATAGTCGACGACCGATCGCCTCATGCCCGACAGGTTACGACGGAACTGGCCGCGACTGGATA
>JASHSO010000344.1 GCA_030038715.1 Streptosporangiaceae bacterium | reverse complement strand
TGTCGATTTGGCCGGTGGCCAGTAGCCGAAGCAGCATAGGCGTGGAGTAGGTGTCGACCAGCCCGGTGGTGACCGTGATGTCCCTGGTCCACTGCTTCTCCAGGTGCAGCGCAACGGGCCCGCCGTGGACGCCGATGTTGGCGATCCGGGCGCCCGGCCTGCTGAGTCCGATCGCAAGCTCAAAGGTCTCAGGTTGCCCGACGGCCTCGATGGTGACATCCGCGCCTGCCCCGTCACTAACCGAGCGGATGACCTCGAGCGGGTCAGTGACCGAGTTGTTCACTGTCACGTCGGCGCCAAACTGCTTGGCCGCCTCCAGGCGGCGGTCGGCGTGGTCGATAACGACGATGTGGCTGGGGCTGAACAGCCTTGCGCCCATGACCGCTGCCAGCCCAACCGGGCCTGCGCCGAGCACGACTACCACGTCTCCGGGCTGCACGCCAGCCTTGAGAACGCCTACTTCGTAGCCTGTCGGAAAGACGTCAGCCAGCATCAGCGCCTCGTCGTCCGACAGGCTGTCCGGCAGCCGGTATGTCGAGTTGCCGGCGAACGGCACGCGGACATACTCGGCCTGAGTTCCGTCGTAGGTGTGGCCAAGCAGCCAGCCGCCACCGCCGCGGCACTGTCCGTAGCGGCCCTTGCGGCACGGTTCGCAAGTACCGCAGGACGACACGCACGACACCAGGAGCCTGTCACCAGGGCCGATCGTACGGACGCCGGGCCCGACCTCCGCAACGGTTCCGACCGCCTCGTGCCCGAGTATGCGGCCGTCCCGGACCGACGGGACATCACCGGCCAGGATGTGCAGGTCAGTGCCGCAGATCGTGGTCGCGTCGACCCGGATGATGGCATCCCGCTCGTCTGTCATCTGCGGGTCCGGCGCTTCCTGCCAGGACTTGCGGCCTTGTCCCTGATAGACCATCGCTTGCATCTGCATCTCCTGGCGGTTAGGAACGAGAGTCGGCGGCGGTGGGCACCCGCCGGATACGGCGGCCGGTGACGCGGGCAGGGGTGATGCTGATGAAGTGATCACGTGGACCGCCGGCCCACGGCTCCACTCCCACGGCTTGCGCCGCCGAGCGCTCTTCCTCCGCCACTAGGTGGTGCGCTGGGCCCTGCAGCAGCACGCTCCAGCCCTCGCGTGCCTCGACGTCGAACTGGTCCACCTCGAACGCCACTCGGTATTCGGCGTGCGATATGCCGGTGCGCAGATCCTCGTCGGTAGCGCTGTCGTGCTCGGTGCGGAACAGAATTGCGCCGTCGTGGAACTTGTAGTTCACCGGCAGCACTGTCAGGTCATAACGTCCTGCGTAGACGAGCCTGCCGATGCCACCTGAGGCGATCAGTCGAAGGCACTCGGCCTCGTCCAGCTTTTCCAGCACGACTTCGGGCATTGCCACTCTCCAGGGTTGGCCCTTCTCCCCTATAACGCTGCTACCCAAGGCTGCCACCCCCCGCACCCGGTCGGCAGGGCCGAAGGGCCCGGCCTGCCGGGACCCGGGCCGACGTCGATCCCCTGCGGTCCCGGCCCTAGCCTTGAACGATGGCCGCCGGACTTCCCGACAGTATCCGGGCATGCCTATTCGATCTCGACGGGGTGCTGACCCAGACGGCGACCGTGCACGCCAAGGCGTGGAAGCAGGCATTCGACGCCTTTCTGCGTGCGCGTTCTGACAGCGACGGGACGCCTTTCGTGCCTTTTGACCCCGTTGTTGACTACGACCGGTATGTGGACGGCAAGCCGCGCCGGGACGGCGTCCGCTCGTTCCTGGACTCTCGCGGCATCTCTGTACCCGAGGGCCGGCCGGGCGATGCAGCGGACACCTCGGCCAGCGCGACCGTATACGGCCTAGGCAATGCCAAGAACAAGACCCTTCTCCGGCTGCTCGCTTCGGACGGCGTGGCGGCCTACCCGGGCTCTGCGCGTTATCTGCAGGCGGTGCGGGCCCGCGGGTTTGCCACCGCGGTCGTGTCGGCTAGCGCCAACTGCCGGCAGGTCCTGGCAGCGGCCGGCCTGTCCGGTCAGTTCGACGCCGTTGTGGACGGCGTGGTTGCCAGCGAGCGGGAGCTGCGCGGCAAGCCAGCGCCGGATACCTACCTGGCGGCCGCACGAGAGCTCGCGGTGCCGCCGACGCAGGCTGCAGTGTTCGAGGATGCGCTGGCCGGGGTGGCGGCCGGGCGGGCGGGCCGGTTCGGCTTTGTGGTAGGCGTCGACCGAGTGGGCCAGGCGCGCGAATTGCACGATCGTGGCGCCGACATTGTCGTCAGCGACCTGGCGGAGCTGTTGACCGCCTGAGCACGCGGACACCGAGCTCGCCAGGCTTCGCACGGATCGCGGGGCGGGCTTGCCGGCCCCACCCGCGGGCAGAGTTGCCGCGCAGGCGGGGCCGGCGTGCGCAGGAGAAAGCGGGAGGGACCTACCCGCTTCTCGCGGATCCAGATTCCGCGGTGTGCTAGCTGGACCTTGCCAGTAACTCCGCGGCCCTTGGCGGTTGGTCCCTCCCGCCACATTCATCACACAGCACCGGCCATAGCCGCTGCAGGGCACAACGTCCGCTTGTGCCGGGACCTTTGGTTCCGCGGTGCCGTCAGGCCTTACCGATGGGTACCTTCTTGGCGGGCGCGTGCCGCGGTTCGGGCACGCGGATCTCCAGGATCCCCGCCTTATAGGTTGCCTTGATGTCGGATTCGGTCACTCCGTCGGGAAGCGGCAAGGTCCGCGACAGCGAACCGTAATGCAGTTCCTGCCGCAGGTAACCCTTCTCCTGGCGTTTCTGCTCGGCGCGCCGCTCGGCCTCGATGTGCAGCATCCCGTCGGATACCGTGACCTCTACGTCCTTGTCGGGGTCGATGCCGGGGAGCTCGGCGCGCACGACGAGCGTTCCGTTCTCGCGGAACTCCTCGATCCGCATCGTCTGCTCGCCCTCCGACCAGCGCGGGAACGCCATCGACCGGAACGGCATCGCTCTCGCCCATTCCTCGAACATCCGGTCGAAGCGGCTGAAGAAGTCCCCGACCTCGCCCCTAGGCTCACGTTTCGCTAGTTCTGCCATGTCCGTCACCTCCTGACTGCCAGACCACCCGAGGACTCATACCCGCTGCCGAGGTCGTCATCCGAGTGCCTGCCGCGAGCGCGGCCAGCTCAGGGTCATCGCGGGCAAAGCGTGCCGGGTGACCGAAGGTCCCGCACAGCGGGGACGCACGGCCCTGCAGCCAGGGCCCGTGCGGGCGCGAGTCTGAGCTCAGCTAAGGAAGTCCAGCCAGCCGGGCTAACCCGCCCGGGTACCTGAGGAGGTGCGGAAGGATGCGCAGGAGGACTTTTGACGCGCTGGCCACGGCCGCAGGCCTGATCCTGGTCGCGGTGCTGGTGGTGGCGGGGGTGTTGCTGCTGTGGGGCCACTCGTACGCCAACAACCAGGTGTCTAGCCAGCTATCCGCCCAGAAGATCGTCTTCCCCACGAAGACCAACCCGGAGTTCAAGGCGCTGCCGAAGGCGGACGCGGCGGCTATGGGCCAGTACGCCGGGCAGCTGATGACCAACGGGGCGCAAGCCAAGACCTATGCCGACCACTTCATCGCTTACCACCTGTCGCTGATCGGCGGCGGCAAGACCTACTCGCAGCTTTCGGCGCTGTCGCGGGCGCACCCCACCAACGCCGCGCTAGCTGGCGAGGTGCAGACCGTGTTCCAGGGCACCACGCTGCGCAGCATGCTGCTGGAGGCTTACGGGTTCTGGCAAATGGGCCAGATCGCGCTGGTCGGCGCCATCGTGTCATTCATCGCGGCAGGACTCATGCTGATCTTGTCGGTCTTCGGGTTCGTGCACCTGCGGCGGACTTCGCCTGAGGCGGAGATCATGCCGAGGACCGCGACTCGGGTGCAGGCCAACACGGCCTGACACGCCGCCCGGACTGGGCTGGCAGCCGACCGACTGCCTCTCGCTCGCCATGACGAGCGAGAGGCAGCTTCATGCCGGCAGCGCGGCGATGCAGTGTCGCTTCGCTAAGGCGGCATCGGCAGCAGCGCCGCCGACGCGTCAAGGACCTAGGTCCCGGACCGACATGACCGACAACCCTGCAGCGCAGTCGCGTGCGGAGGGGACGGTTGGCGGGCGGCCTATTCGCCTAGCTGGTGCCGCACTGACCAAGGAGCTAAAGAATGAGCGCGCACCCATTGGCTCTTGCTTCGGCCATTAACCTCAATAGCCCCGGCTCGTACCTGCACTGGAACATCTTCTACGTCTCGGTCGCCAACCTCGTGCTGATCGCGGTCATGGTGGTGATCTTCGGTGCGGCGCTGCTGCTGCCGTTCCCGAAGGGGCACCGCTACGCGGCCGCGAAGGCACAGGACGCTGAGCCCGATCCGCCAACAACCACGCCAGTCGACGACGACTCGGCCGGGATGTGGACTGCCAAGGTGCGGCGAGCCGCCCTGAAGCTGCTTCCTCCGCACAAGCTGCTGCCCGACCGCCAGCCCGCCTACGTCTCGTCGTGGGTCTACGTGTTCGGCGTCGCCTCGCTCGCCGCCCTGGGCATGGCCGTCGTGTCGGGCCTGGTGATCGCGCTCGGCGGAGTGGACTGGTGGCACACCAACCCGGTCGGCCACTTCTTCAACAGCCTGCACCTGTGGAGCGTCGAGCTGTTCATGGCGCTGATCGTGATCCACTTGTGGGGCAAGTTCTGGATGGCCGCGTGGCGCGGCCGCCGGAAGATGACCTGGATCACTGGCGTGGTCGCGTTCGTAGCATCGATCGTCGAGT